>JACZKT010000722.1 GCA_014859905.1 Rubrivivax sp. | reverse complement strand
CGCCCGTCCCGCCGCCACCGCAGTGTCTGGCGCGCCGTCTGCGCGCTGGGCCTGGCGCTGGGCCTGCTGGCCGGCTGCGCCACGCTCGACGAGCAGCAGCGCAAGTGGATCTTCCAGCCCGGCGACCGCACCTGGTGGGGCGGCCTGGCCGCCGCCGAGGGCATGGGCGACGTCTGGATCGACTTCGCGGCGCGCGACCAGGGCCACCAGGTCCGGCTGCACGGTCTGTGGCTGCCGCAGCCGCGGGCCGACGCGCCGGTGCTGCTGTACCTGCACGGCGCGCGTTACGACGTGCGCGGCAGTGCCCACCGCATGCGCCGCATGCACGACCTGGGCTTTGCGGTGCTGGGCATCGACTACCGCGGCTTCGGCCGCAGCACCAACGGCCTGCCGTCGGAAGCCATGGCCTACGAAGACGCACGGGCGGCCTGGGACTGGCTGGCGGCGCGCCACCCGCAGGCGCCGCGCTTCGTCTTCGGCCACTCGCTGGGCGGCGCCATCGCGGTGCACCTGGCGCACGAGGTCGACGACGAAGCCGGCCTCATCGTCGAGGGCGGCTTCCCGTCGATCCCCGAGGTCGTGAGCACCTTCAAGTGGGGCTGGCTGCCGGTGTCGCCGCTGATCACGCAGCGTTTCGACGCCGCGGCACGCATCGGCCGCGTCGGCACACCGGTGCTGGTGGTGCACGGCAGCGAAGACCGCCTCATCCGACCCGAGCTCGGCCAGGCGCTGTACGACAGCGCCAGCGCCCCCAAACGCTTCGTGCTGGTGCAAGGCGGATCGCACCACAACACCAACGCGGTGGGCCAGCCGCTGTACCGGCAGGCGCTGGCCGAGCTGTTCGGGCTGCCCGCCGCGCACTGACGCTGCCCGCCGGCGCACGCCGCTACGGCAAGACGGCGGTGACCTCGATCTCGACGCGGGCGCGTTCTTCCATCAGCGCGCTCACCTCCAGCGCCGACATCGCCACGCCGTAGTTGCCGATCAGTTCGCGGTAGACGGCGCCGATCTCGCGGCCGCGCGCCAGGTATTCACGCCGGTCGGTGACGTACCAGGTCATGCGCACGATATGGGCCGGTGCGGCGCCGGCTTCGGCGAGCACGGCACGCACGTTCAGCAGCGCCTGGTGCACCTGGGCGACGAGGTCGTCGCTGTCGAAGGTGCCCCTTGCGTTCCAGCCGATCTGGCCGGCCAAGAAGACCATCGTGCCGCTGGCCGCCACGCCGTTGGCGTAGCCGCGCGGCGCGACCCAGCCCGGGGGTTGCAGGACCTTCACGCCGGTTCGCGCAGCCGGAAGCGCTGCAGCTTGCCGGTTTCGGTGCGCGGCAGGCTCGCGCTGAACTCGATCCGGCGCGGGTACTTGTAGGGCGCGATGGTCTGCTTCACGAAGTCCTGCAGAGCGGTGACCATGGCGGCGTCGCCCTCGAAGCCGGGCCGCAGCACGACGACGGCCTTGACGACCATGCCGCGCGCGTCGTCGGGCACGCCGATGACGCCGCACTCGGCCACCGCCGGGTGCAGCAGCAGCGCGCCTTCGACCTCGGGACCGGCGATGTTGTAGCCACCGGAGACGATCATGTCGTCGGTGCGCGCCTGGTAGACGAACTGGCCGTCGTCGTCCACCAGGTAGGCGTCGCCGGTGAGGTTCCAGCCGCCTTGCACGTAGTTCGCCTGGCGCGCGTCGTCGAGGTACTTGCAGCCGGTGGGGCCCTTCACGGCCAGGCGGCCGACCTGGCCGCGCGGCGCCTCGAGACCGTCCTCGCCCAGCACCACGGCACGGTAGCCCGGCACCGGCACGCCGGTGGCACCGGGCCGGGCGTGCGCCTCGTCGGCAGAGATGAAGATGTGCAGCAGTTCGGTCGAGCCGATGCCGTCGATGATCTGGATGCCGGTGGTGTCGAGCCACAGCTGGCGCGTGGCCGCCGGCAGCGCCTCGCCGGCCGAGACGCACTTGCGCAACGAAGAGATGTCGTGCTGCCTGGCCATCGCCGCCATCGCGCGGTACGACGTGGGCGCCGTGAAGCACACGCTGGCGCCGAACTGCGCAATGGCCTGCAGCAGCGCTTCGGGCGCGGTCTTCTCCACCAGCACCGTCGAGGCGCCGATCGACAGCGGGAACAGCAGCAGGCCCCCCAGGCCGAAGGTGAAGGCCAGCGGCGGACTGCCGATGAAGACGTCGTCGGGCCGCGCGCGCAGCACGTGCGGCGGCCAGCAGGCACAGGCAGCCATGACGTCACGGTGGAAGTGCATCGTGCCCTTGGGCACGCCGGTGGTGCCCGAGGTGAAGGCGATGAGGCAGGTGTCCTGCGCCCCGGTGGCGACGTTGTCGAAGGTGGCGGGCTTGGCGGCGGCGCGGGCTTCGAGCTCACCGCCAAAATCGGCGCCGAACATCGACACCTGCCGCAGCGTGGGACACGCGGGCAGCGCCTGCGTCAGCGCGTCGGCGAGCCGCGCATCGCACAGCGCGTGGCTGACCTGCGCCTTGTCGACGATGGCCACCAGTTCGCGTGCGCGCAGCAGCGGCATGCTGCCGACCGCGATGCCGCCGGCCTTGACGACCGCGAACCAACACGCCGCGAGCATGGGCGAATTGGCACCGCGCAGCAGCACGCGGTTGCCGGGCACCAGGCCCAGGTCTTCGACCAGCACACGCGCGATGCGGTTGGCCTGGCGCTGCAGCTCGGCATAGGTCCAGCGCACGCCGTGTCCCTGCACGCACAGGCGCTCGCCGTTGCCGCGTTCGACCCAGCGGTCGAGCAGTTCGGTGGCGCAGTTGAGGACGTCGGGGAACTGCAGCGCGGGCCCTTCGAACAGCAACTCGGGCAACTCTTGCGGCGGCGGCAGGCGGTCGCGCGCGAAGGTGTCGAGGTGGGCGCTGTACGGGGGGGCCGGCGGCATGGACCGGCATTCTTCGGCGAGATGGTTTAGATGTCAAACGAATGGCGGCGCCGTCTATGATGCCGGCCATGAGCACGCGCCCGCCCCGGCTGTGGGACATCTCGCCGCCCGTGTCGGCCGGCGCGCCGGTGTTCCCCGGCGATGCGGCGTACCGCAGTGTCTGGGCGGCACGCATCGGCCCCGGCTGCCCGGTCAACGTGAGCACGATCACGCTCAGCCCGCACACCGGCGCGCATGCCGACGCGCCGCTGCACTACGACGACGAGGGCGCGGCGATCGGCGCGGTCGCGTTGCAGCCCTACCTCGGCCGCTGCCGCGTCGTCCATGCCATCGCCTGCGGGCCGCTGGTGCGCTGGCAGCACCTCGCGCATGCCGTGGCCGACCTGCCCGGGCGGGTGCTGGTGCGCACCTATGTGCGCGCGCCGGTCGATCGCTGGGACGCCGAGCTGGCCGCTTACGCGCCCGAGACGGTGGAGCGGCTGGCCGACCTGGGCGTCACCCTCATCGGCATCGACACCGCGAGCATCGACCCGGCCGCCAGCAAGGCGCTCGAAAGCCACCAGGTCATCCGCCGCCGCGGCCTGCGCGTGCTCGAGAACCTGGTGCTCGACGAGGTGCCCGAGGGCGACTACGAACTGATCGCCCTGCCTTTGAAATGGACCAGCGCCGACGCGTCGCCCGTTCGCGCAATCCTGCGCGAACTGCCCGCCGGCCGCGCCGCCCCCAGGGAATGGCCATGACGAGAGACGACGCCCTGGCGCTGGACGCCGCCGACGCGCTGGCCCCGCTGCGCCAGCAGTTCGTGCTGCCGCCGGATCTGATCTACCTCGACGGCAATTCGCTCGGTGTCCTTCCCAAGTCCACAGCCGCGCGCGTGCAGCAGGTGGTGCAGCAGGAGTGGGGCGTGGACCTCATCCGCAGCTGGAACAGTGCCGGCTGGATCGACCTGCCGCAACGCGTGGGCGACAAGATCGCGCAGCTGGTCGGCGCCGGTGCGGGTGAACTGGTGGTCGCCGATTCGACCAGCGTCAACCTGTTCAAGGTGCTGAGCGCGGCCTTGGCGATGGCGCAGGCGGACGCGCCGCAGCGCAGGCGCATCGTCTCCGAGCGCAGCAACTTCCCCACCGACCTCTACATCGCCGAGGCGCTGGCGCGCGAACGAGGTTACGAGCTCGTGCTCGCCGAGACCGACGAGCTGCCGCAGCGGCTGGACGAGCGCTGCGCCGTGCTGATGCTCACGCATGTGAACTACCGCAGCGGCCGCATGCACGACATGGCGGCGCTGTCGCGCGCGGCCGGCGACGCCGGCGCGCTGGTGG
>JACZKT010000721.1 GCA_014859905.1 Rubrivivax sp. | reverse complement strand
CGGTGGCGGTGCCGGTGGTGCCGGCTGGTCGGGCAGCACGCCCTTGATGATGGGCTCCTGCTTGGCGCGACCCTTTTCCGACGCGTCGCGGCGGCGCGTGATGCCGACCTCGTCGTCCGGCTCCTCGATCATCGTGTAGCTGGCCTGCAGGCCTTCGAGCCGCGGGTCGTCGTGGCGCAGGCGCTCGAGCTTGTAGTTGGGCGTCTCCAGGTGCTTGTTGGGCACCAGCAGCACGGTGACGCGCTGCTTGAGTTCGATCTTGGTGATTTCGGTGCGCTTCTCGTTGAGCAGGAAGCTCGTCACCTCCACCGGCACCTGCACGTGCACGGCGGCGGTGTTCTCCTTCATCGACTCTTCCTGCACCATGCGCAGGATCTGCAGCGCCGAAGACTCGGTGTCGCGGATGTGCCCAACGCCGTTGCAGCGCGGGCAGGTGATGTGGTTGCCTTCGCTGAGCGCCGGGCGCAGCCGCTGGCGGCTCAGCTCGAGCAGGCCGAACTTGCTGATCGAGCTGAACTGCACGCGTGCGCGGTCGGTGCGCAGCGCATCGCGCAGCCGCGACTCGACCTCGCGGCGGTTCTTGCTCTCTTCCATGTCGATGAAGTCGACGACGATGAGCCCGCCGAGGTCGCGCAGCCGCATCTGGCGCGCGATCTCGTCGGCCGCCTCCAGGTTGGTGCGGGTGGCGGTCTCCTCGATGTCGCTGCCGCGCGTGGCGCGCGCCGAGTTCACGTCCACCGAGACCAGCGCCTCGGTGTGGTCGATGACGATGGCGCCGCCGCTGGGCAGGTTCACCGTGCGCGTGAAGGCGGTCTCGATCTGGTGTTCGATCTGGAAGCGGCTGAACAGCGGCGCGTCGTCGCGGTAGCGCTTCACACGCGACGCCGTCTCCGGCATGACGTGGTTCATGAACTGCTGCGCCTGCTCGAAGATGTCGTCGGTGTCGATCAGGATCTCACCGATGTCCGAGGTGAAATAGTCGCGGATGGCGCGGATCACCAGGCTCGATTCCTGGTAGATCAGGAACGCGCCCTTGCCGGCCTTGGAAGCGCCGTCGATGGCGTCCCACAGCTTGAGCATGTAGTTCAGGTCCCACTGCAGTTCGGCCGCGCTGCGGCCGATGCCGGCGGTGCGGGCGATCAGGCTCATGCCCTTGGGGTAGTCGAGCTGGTCGAGGTTCTCCTTCAGTTCCTCGCGGTCTTCGCCCTCGATGCGGCGGCTGACGCCGCCGCCGCGCGGGTTGTTGGGCATCAGCACCAGGTAGCGGCCGGCCAGACTGACGAAGGTGGTGAGCGCCGCGCCCTTGTTGCCGCGCTCTTCCTTTTCCACCTGCACGAGCAGGTTGTCACCTTCCTTGACGGCGTCCTGGATGCGCGCGCTGCGCGCATCGACGCCTTCACGGAAGTAGTTCTTGGAGATCTCCTTGAAGGGCAGGAAGCCGTGACGGTCTTCGCCGTACTCGACGAAGCAGGCCTCCAGCGAAGGCTCCACCCGCGTGATGACGGCCTTGTAGATGTTGCCCTTGCGCTGTTCGCGCCCTTCGATCTCGGTTTCGAAGTCGAGCAGCTTCTGGCCGTCGACGATGGCCAGGCGCCGCTCTTCGGGCTGCGTGGCGTTGATCAGCATGCGTTTCATGTGCACTCCAGTGCCGGGCACCCGGGATCGGGGCCCGTGTTCTCACGACAAGATGCACGAGAAGCGCGGCGGAACCGTGGTCGCGAAATGCCCTGGACTGCGTAGCACCGCGCTCGAGGCGGCGGTCAGCGGCGCAGCGTTGGCGCGTGCGCCCCGGACGCGTGGGCCGCGAATGCCGGCGCCTGCCCACACCGCCGCGGATCACGCGGCAGTGATCCCACGGTGGCTGCTGCGGCGAGGTGCCGGGGCCGGGTGTGGGGGGTGTTGGGAGACGGGGACGACATGGGCTGCCACTGCGTGCCGGGCGCAGGCACGAGGCCGGGCGGACCCGCGTCTCGTACCTTGAATTTTCGGGGCCTCGGGTGAACGAGGCGGGGTTCTGTTGCGACTCTCTGCCGCCTGCGCCTGGCGTCCTGCCGGATCACTTGGGGACCCCGGCCCGGGCGCAGCGCACAGGCGTTGCATCACCTTCTTTTCGCGCCCGAAGCCGGCTCGGCTCGGACGCGAAGCCCACGATAGCGCCTTTGATGCCCGGGTAAACTCCGATAAATCAAGCACTTACAGCACAAACGTGGAACTGCGCATTATAGGGGGCAAAGCCGGGCCCGCCGCGAACGCGGTGCGCACGCTGACCGTCGACGACGAAACGGCCGGCCAGCGCCTGGACAACGTGCTGCTGCGCGTGCTCAAGGGCGTGCCCAAGACGCACGTCTACCGCGTCATTCGTTCGGGCGAGGTGCGCGTGAACAGCGGCCGCGCGCACGCCGACACGCGCGTGGCCGCAGGCGACCTGATCCGCGTGCCGCCGATGCGCGTGGCCGAACGGCGCGCGGACGCGGTGCCGCAGGCGCCGCCTCGGGAGTTCCCGGTGCTGTTCGAAGACGAGTACTTGCTGGCCATCGCCAAACCGGCCGGCGTGGCGGTGCACGGCGGCAGCAGCGTCAGCTCGGGCGTCATCGAGCAGCTGCGCCGGGCACGGCCGCAGGCGCGCTATCTGGAGCTCGTGCACCGGCTCGACAAGGAAACCTCGGGCGTGCTGCTGCTGGCCAGGAAGCGCAGCGCGCTGGTCGCCCTGCAGGACCAGTTCCGGGCCCGTGACACCGGCAAGGTCTACGCCGCGCTGGTGTTCGGCGCCTGGCCGCGCAACGTCAAGGTCATCGACCTGGCGCTGCACAAGACGCTGGACGCCGCCGGCGAGCGCCACGTGCGCGTAGTGTCGCCGGCGCACGAAGACGGCCGGCGCTCGATCACGCTGGTGCGCGTGGTGCAAGCCTACGCCGATTGCACGCTGCTGGAGGTGACGCTGAAGACCGGGCGCACGCACCAGATCCGTGTCCACCTCGCGCACAGCGGCCACCCCATCGTCGGCGACGCCAAGTACGGCGACTTCGCGCGCAACAAGGCTTTCGCACGCGAGCACCATTTCACGCGCATGTTCCTGCACGCGCGGCAACTGTCCTTCGACCACCCGGCCAGCGGCCAGCGCCTGACCCTGGAGGCGCCGCTGCCGCCGGAGTGCGCGACACTCCTGAGAGGTTGAGAGGCCATCCCATGCACCCGCGTAAGCCCCCAGAACAGCCGCAATCAAGGCGCAAAGCGCAGCCGGGGTGGGGTCCCGGCGAGCATTTGCAACGCCGAGTGCGGCTGTTCTGGGGGCTTACCCGTAGGGCAGGGGTACCCAAAGGCCCTGCGCGGCGTTGCACCGCTTGCCCGCACGGTCAGTGCGGGCGGCGCGCTGCGCCTTGCTCAGGGCCCTTGGCCACCCCTGCGCGGGTGCATGGGATGGCCTCTCAACCTCTGAACCCATGAAAATCCGCCGGTACGACCTCATCGTCTTCGACTGGGACGGCACGCTGTTCGACAGCACCTCGCTCATCGTGCAGTGCATCCAGGCCGCCTGCCGCGACCTCGGCATGGCGGCGCCCAGCGACGCCGACGCCGCCTATGTGATCGGCCTGGGCCTGCACGATGCGCTCCAGCACGCCGTGCCCGGCCTGCCTGCCGAGCGCTACCCCGACCTCGGCCGGCGCTACCGCCACCACTACTTCGCGCGCCAGCACGAGCTGGTGCTGTTCCCGGGCACGCTGGACATGCTGCTGGCGCTCAAGGAGCGCAACCACTGGCTGGCGGTGGCCACCGGCAAGGGCCGGCGCGGGCTGGACGAAGCGCTGTCGCATGCGCAACTGGCCGGCATGTTCGACGCCACGCGCACCGCCGACGAAACCGCCGGCAAGCCCGACCCGCTGATGCTGCAGCAGCTGATGGCCGAGCTCGGCGCCGATGCGGCGCGCACCCTGATGATCGGCGACACCACGCACGACCTGCAGCTGGCCGTCAACGCCGGCACCGCGCGCGTGGCCGTGAGCTACGGCGCGCACGACACGCAGGCCCTGCACGACCACGGGCCCTTGTTCGTGGCGCACTCCACGCGCGAACTGCACGACTGGCTGCTGGAACAGGCGTGACGGTGGCCGACACGCCGGCAGGCGGCGGCGAAGCGTTGTGCGCCGCCACCGCCATCGAGGAGCGCGGCCGCGCCTGGGTCTGGGACGTGCTCGAATACGGCCGCCCGGTGCGCGCCTTCGCGCTGCGCTTCGACGGCCGCCTGCGTGCCTATCTCAACCGTTGCGCCCACGTGGCTGCCGAGATGGACTGGCAGCCCGGCGAATTTCTCGACACCGACAGGCGCTGGATCGTGTGCTCCATCCACGGCGCCAGCTACGAGCCGGCCGACGGCCGCTGCGTCGGTGGCCCTTGCGGCCGCGGCCGCCTCACGCCGCTGGCCGTGCGGGAGCATGACGGTCAGGTGTATTGGTATCCTTCCCGCGACATCCAGCCGGTGCCGTTCGACGCACCGGCCAGCGAAAGACCGCCATGAGCAGCTCCACAGAAGAACCCGCCGCGCCGTCGGC
>JACZKT010000720.1 GCA_014859905.1 Rubrivivax sp. | reverse complement strand
GCCCGCCGTCAGCTGCATGGCTTCGCGGATGTGCTTGGGGATGACCACCTGGAACTTGGGTGAGAGCGTGAGGGTGGTCATGGCATCCATCCTGGAATCGTTGTACGAATTCTAGATCGATAAAGTGCCACAGGCGATCTGTCGTGCCCAACAGATCCGAAGTGGCCATGGGCGCGCCGTCCCCCCAACAGCGAAAAGGCAGCCCGACGGCCGCTTTGCGGTCTGACGGGGGCGGCGAGAGGAGCGGGCAACAGGCAAGACCTGCTTGCCGATGCTCGCTCATGGCTCGGGGCAAGAAGCAAGACCCCGATCCCAGACCCTCGGTCCCATAGCGAAAAGCGGCCCGAAGGCCGCTTTGCTGTCTTGTTGAAGGGGAGGTATCGAGGGGTGAGAAACAAGGGCCAAATAATTAAGACCTGACCCCGGACCCCGGACCCCGGACCCTGCTCGGCGCTTCTATGACTGTGCCATTGGCCTTTAGCCAGACGAGCCAGTTCTGCTCGATCCCCTGATACCGCGTGGGATGGAGGACGCTGCGGATGACCTGCAGCTCATGCTGGGCGTCGGCCATCCTGCCGTTCAACGCCAGCGCCTTGGCGTAGTCCAGTCGTGTTGAAAGAATGTGAAAGCGCCGGGCCAGGACATGCAACTGCTGGAGCTCGTCGGCCGACATGCCCGGCGCGATCTTGATGTTGGCGCTGGCGTTGAGCGCTGCCAGCTGGTCCAACACCAGGGGCTCGGACAGGGATTCGTGGACGGGCAAGTTGGTGAAGTTGGCGCGCGCAAAGCGATTGTGCCGAAAATCCTCTTCCAGCTGCAGGTATTCCCAGGACAGCAATCCCAGCAACAAGGCCGCCCCGGCGGCCAATGCTTTCACCCAGTGGCTGGCGACGTACAGCGGCTTCACATCCGGGTGCGGTCGGCGCATGGGCAACGGCATCACGGCGCCGGCCAGCAACGCAGCCGGTAGCAGGAAATAGCTATGGGTATACGGAAACTCCAACATCGACTGCAGCGCCAGCGCCAGCCAGATCGCAAACACCCAGTGCCGCTGCGCCATCAGCGTGCTGTCTGGGTCGCGCCTGAGCCAACCCAACATCCAGAACGCGAGCGCACCACAGATCACGAGGGCCAGCGGGATGCCCACCCAGGTCATGAGGTCCAAGACGACGTTGTGAGCGAAGACCACGTTTCGCGACGGGTGCACCTGGCCGGCCACCTCTGCCAGGGCCGCCACGCCCTGGTTGAAGCCGTAGCCGGCCCAGGGACGCTCGAGGATCGCCGCCCAGAAGTGCAGCCAGATCCATTGCCGCGGGCCGGCGTCAGCTGAAGCCCGGAATTCCGTGCCCTTGAGCAGCAGCAATTGCTGCAGAGGGTCGACCAGTGCGCTGAGCAACAGACCGACCAGCACGCCGATCAGCAAGTCAGACCAGCGCAGGCGGGTGGGCGCCCGCTTGCGTGTGAGCGCCCACAGCAAGGCCACAGCAGCGAGCGCCAGCGCCGCCGAACGCGACTGGCTCATCAGCATCCCCCAGCCGAAGAACCCGACGGCCATGACCCACACCCAGCGGTGCAGAACGGCGCGGGTCTCGAACAGTGCCGTCACGGCCACGACGGCCATCACCATCAGCAAGCCGAGATGGTTGGGCTGCGCAAAACTGGCATAGGGGCGGTCGTCGATGAGCTCCATGGTCCACCAGCCGGGTGTGCTCAGGCGCAGCCATTGCACCAGGGCCAGGCCGCAGGCCGCGATGCCCCCCAACACAACGGTGATGCACAGCACCCTCAGCACCTGTGCGCGCCCCTGCTGCGCGGCCCAAAGCAGGCCGACGTAGAGGCCCAGCACCATACCCAGTCCATAAAGCAGCCCGAGCCACGCATCGCCGCGAAAGACCAGGCCGCCCGCCAAGAGCTGCAGCATCGGCAACAGCGCCAGCAACAGCCACGCGCGCGCCGACAGGGGCAAGGGAATCCGGACCCGCTCGGCGGGCAATGCCCGGCCCGCCGCGTGGCCATGGGGTTGCTGGGGCAGCCGCACGCCGAAGAAGACCGCGGCGCACAGCAGGCACAACCCCAGAGCCGAGAACAACTCCAGGTGGAAGGTCGTCCACGGCGGGTAGTGATTGGGCGCGTTCCAGCCCAGGAACAGCAATGCGAGTCCCGCATCCCGCACGCGGCTCGGCGCAAGATCGCGTGTCGTCAATGAAAGGCAAAAAGGGCGCCCAGGGCGCCCTTCTTCAGCCGTACCAGACATCAGGCGGCTTTGCACGATCCCGGCAGGAATTTGGCCGGCATGTCGCCTGGCCCGCAGATCCACGCATTGACCGTCGTTCCGGCTGCGGGCGCGTTGCACGCCGCGAAGGTCGCCGCCGCGTTGGAGCAGGGCTTGAGCTTGATAGTCTTCCCATCGATGGCCGAATCGCCGAAGCCCTTTGCGGTGACGGTGACCTGCCCGGTGGCGTCAGTGGCGATCACGTCAACGTACTTGGTTCCCGAGCCAGAGGTAACCTCACAGCCCCACGCATTAGCAGCAGGCAGCGCCGTCGCCGACTGAATGGTCTCGGTGATGGCCGTGCGGCATGCCGAGGCAGCCAGCACCACTTCGGACATCTTGGCCTTCTTCGTGTAATCGGAATACGCCGGCAGCGCTACCGCGGCCAGGATGCCGATGATCGCAACGACGATCATCAGTTCGATAAGTGTGAAACCTTGCTGAACGCGCTTCATGGATGGCTCTCCTTCGGGATGGGGATGGGAACTCGGACACCCCCCTGAATGCAGGGGTCGTGCCAGCCCCGGAAAGCCCCGCCGGACACCGCCCGGCGCGCATTTGTTCACGTCGGGTGACGCGATTGGTCACCCGCGGGCGCCGGCCGGCCGCGCAAACACGCAGAAGGTGACCGGATTCGTCACTGGTTCTTCGCGGGCGTCCGCGCCCGGTGCCGGCGCGAACATCCCGCCATGCATTCATGCCGTGTCCACCGCACCGGGAGCGACCATCGGCACTTCCACCGTCTTCACCAACAAGCGATCGCAGGCCGTTCGCCTGCCCGCCGACGCGCGCCTGCCGCCGCACGTGAAGCGTGTGGAGGTCCGGGTGCGCGGTGCCGAGCGCGCCATCGTGCCGCTGGGGCATGCGTGGGACAGCTTCTTTGCCGACGATGCCCCGGGGGTGAGCGACGACTTTCTGCCTGAACGGGCCACGCAGGAGCAGCCGCCTCGCGCAGGTCTGTGACGCTGCGCCGTCTGCCGGATGCGAATGTCGCCATCTTCGTCATCCGGCAGCGGCCGCCGCAGGCGCTGGCCGTACTCAACCGACAGGCTGGCCGCATGGCCCCGTCCGCCATCACCCCGGCTGAACTGATGCACGGGGCGGAAAAGAGCAGCCGCCCGACGGCGAACCTGGCCGTGGTCGAGGACTTCTGCAGCCGGCTCGAGGTGCTGCCCTGCGGGCCAACAACGACCACGAGCGGTTCAAGACCTGGGTCAACCGCCAACTGCGCGGCGTGTCGACCGAACACCTGCCCAACTGCCGCGCCTGGATGCGTCTGCGGGAGTGGTTCAAGGAGGGCATCAAGCCCGAGCACTTCGTCGTTTCGGGCTCGGAACGCAGCTCATCGACATGCCGGCTACTTCTTGAGCTTGTCCCGCAGTGCCTTGGAGAGCGCGGCGGCCGCAGCAGATAGGCGAGCAATGGCGGACTCGTAGACCACGCCGTTGTTGTCTCTCTCACTAATTCGCATTTCACCGGCCGTTCTTTACCGCATTCGGTAACCGGCAAGCTGGGAGACGCGGTGTCGCAATGAGGGACGGCCTCGGTCTTGGGGCTCAGGTCTTCCTGGATCTCATAGTGGTCGAT
>JACZKT010000719.1 GCA_014859905.1 Rubrivivax sp. | reverse complement strand
GGGGAAGGGAGCTCGGGGAGGGTGGCGCCGCCGGGTCTTCCCTCCCTCTCCCGCTTGCGGGAGAGGGCTGGGGTGAGGCCGAGGGACTGCGCAACAACTTCCCCTTGTTGAAGCGCCCTTCCGGATCGATGCGCGCCTTGTAGTCGGCAAACGGCTGCAGCTCGGCGTCGCTCAGGAATTCGAGCTTGGTGATGCCGATGCCGTGCTCGCCGCTGATCACGCCGCCCAGCCGCCGCGCCAGCGCCATGATGCGCGCCACGGCTGCGTGGGCCGTCTGCAGCATGGCGTAGTCGTCGCTGTTGACGGGGATGTTGGTGTGCACGTTGCCGTCGCCGGCATGCATGTGCAGCGCCACCCAGACGCGGCCGCGCAGCACCTGCTGGTGGATGGCGCGGCATTCATCGAGGATGGGCGCGAAGGCGCTGCCGGCAAAGAGGGCCTGCAGGGGCTTCAGGATCTGCGTCTTCCACGACGCGCGCAGCGTGTGATCCTGCAGCAGCTCGAACAGGCTGCGGCCGCTGTCGGCCTGTGCCTCGTCGAGGTGTTCGAGCCAGCAGGACCACAGCGAGCGCACCTCGGCCAGCAGGGCCAGCGCCTGCTGCACGCGGTCTTCCAGCAGCTCGGCGCTGGGGATCTCGCCGGCGTCGTCGCCCCGGCCCAGCGGCAGCTTGCCGCGCGCGAAGAAGGTGCTCAGCGCCTCGGCCAGCGCCAGCTTGTTGCGCAGGCTGAGCTCGATGTTGATGCGCTCGATGCCCTCGGTGTACTCGCCCATGCGCGGCAGCGGGATGACCACGTCTTCGTTGATCTTGAAGGCGTTGGTGTGGCGGGAGATGGCCGCCGTGCGCTTGCGATCGAGCCAGAACTTCTTGCGCGCGTCGGCGCTCACGGCGACGAAGCCTTCGCCGGCACGCGAATTGGCGAGGCGCACGACCTCGCTGGTGGCGTGCGCGACGGCGGCCTCGTCGTCGCCGGCGATGTCGCCCACCAGCACCATCTTGGGCAGCCCCGAAGCGCTGGCCAGCGCGCGCTTGCTCTTGGTGCTGTAGCCCACGGCCTTGAGGTAGCGCTCGTCCAGGTGCTCCAGGCCGGCCAGCTTGACGTCTTGCAGCCCGAACAGGTAGTCCCTGATCTCGACGATGCTGGGCACGGCGTCCTTGGCGTTGCCGAAGAATTCCAGGCACACCGTGCGCACGTGCGCCGGCATGCGGTGCACGACCCAGCGCGCACTGGTGATGAGGCCGTCGCAGCCTTCCTTCTGGATGCCGGGCAGGCCGGCCAGGAATTTGTCGGTGACGTCCTTGCCCAGGCCTTCCTTGCGGAAGCTGCGCCCGGGGATGTCCAACCTTTCAGTGCGTTCGAGCTTGCGGCCGCCGGCGTCGAAATACTTGAGCTCGAAGCTCGCCACATCGACGTCGTGAATCTTGCCCAGGTTGTGGTTCAGTCGCCTCACCTCCAGCCATTTGGCTTCGGGCGTGACCATCTTCCAGCTCGCCAGGTTGTCCAGCGCGGTGCCCCACAGCACGGCCTTCTTGCCGCCGGCATTCATGGCCACGTTGCCGCCGACGCAGCTGGCTTCGGCCGAGGTCGGGTCGACGGCGAAGACGTAGCCGCCGCGCTCGGCGGCGTCGGACACGCGCTGTGTCACCACACCGGCTTCGCTGTAGACGGTGGCCACGGGCGCGGCCAGGCCGGGCAGCTGAACCATTTCCACCTCGCCCAGCGCTTCGAGCTTCTCGGTATTGATGACGGCGCTCTTCCACGTCAGCGGCACGGCGCTGCCGGTGTAGCCGGTGCCGCCGCCGCGCGGGATGATGGTCAGTCCCAGCTCGATGCAGCCCTGTACCAGGCCGGCCATCTCGGCCTCGCTGTCGGGCGTGAGCACGACGAAGGGGTATTCGACGCGCCAGTCGGTGGCGTCGGTGACGTGCGAGACGCGGCTCAGGCCGTCGAACTTGAGGTTGTCCCTGGCCGTGCGGCGGCCGAGCACGCGCCGCGCGGCCTTGCGCAGGTCCCACACGGTGCGGAACTGCTCGGCGAAGCGCTCCACCGCTCGGCTCGCGGCGTCCAGCAGTTCACCGACGAGCGCGTCGCGCCGGGCATCGTCGGCCGGCGTGCGGCGCTTGCCCACCTCGGCCAAGCGGTGGTGCAGCGCGTCGATCAGCATCTGCCGGCGCTTGGGGTTCTCCAGCAGGTCGTCTTCGAGGTAGGGGTTGCGCTGCACGACCCAGATGTCGCCCAGCACCTCGTAGAGCATGCGCGCCGAGCGGCCGGTGCGGCGCTCCTGCCGCAGCTGGTTCAGGATCTCCCAGGCGCGCGCGCCCAACAGCCGCAGCACGATCTCGCGGTCGGAAAACGAGGTGTAGTTGTAGGGGATCTCGCGCAGCCGTGGCGCGGCGGCGGCGTCGTCGGCAGGGGACGCCAGCGCCGCCTGCGGCAATGGGAAGGGAGCATTCATAGGGTTACTGTGGATGCTAACGCAGGGGCCCCGACGCGCCAGGCGCAGGGTTTGCCGTCGCGGCGGGTTATCCCCGTTGCCGGACACCGGCCTTCCGTGACAGAAACAGGACTGTCATAAATGCCGGCCACACTGGTGCGCTTGGCTCATAACTCGTCAGATGGAGAACCCATGAAACTGCATGTCCTTGCCCCCGCCATTCTGGCCGCCGTATTCACGGCCGTGCCCGCCCAGGCGCAGACCGAGATCCAGTGGTGGCACTCGATGACCGGCGGCCTGAACGACTGGGTCGTCGATCTGGCCAGTGGCTTCAACGCCAGCCAGAAGGATTACAAGGTGGTGCCCACCTACAAGGGCAGCTACGACGAGTCGATGACGGCTTCGATCGCGGCCTTCCGCGCCGGCAATGCGCCGCACATCCTGCAGGTCTTCGAAGTGGGCACGGCCACCATGATGGCCGCCAAGGGCGCCATCGTGCCGGTGGGCAAGGTGCTGGCCGACGCCGGCTACAAGTTCGACCCCAAGGCCTATATCCCCGCGGTGGTGGGCTTCTACACGGCGCCCAGCGGCCAGATGCTGAGCTTTCCGTTGAACAGCTCCACCACGGTGCTGAACTACAACAAGGACCTGTTCAGGAAGGCCGGCCTGGACCCCAACAAGCCGCCGCAGACCTGGCCCGAACTGGCGCTGGCCGCAGCCAAGCTCAAGGCTTCGGGCGTGACCTGCCCGTTCACCACCAGCTGGCAGACCTGGACCCAGCTGGAGAGCTTCTCGACCTGGCACAACACGCTGTTCGCGACGCAGAACAACGGCTTCGGCGGCACCAGCGCACGGCTGGCATTCAACAGCCCGCTGCATGTGCGCCACATCGAGAACCTGGCCAATATGGCCAAGCAAGGCCTGTTCCACTACCGCGGCCGCGGCAACAAGGGCGACGCGCCGTTCTATTCGGGTGAGTGCGCAATGGCTACCGCCAGTTCCTCCACCTACGCCAGCATCAAGAAGAACGCCAAGTTCGAATTCGGCATCGCGCCCCTGCCCTACTACCCCGACGTGCCCGGCACGCCGCAGAACACCGTCATCGGTGGCGCCAGCCTGTGGGTGATGAGCGGCAAGAAGCCCGCCGAATACAAGGGCGTGGCCACGTTCTTCAACTACCTCATGAATGCCGAGACCCAGGCCAAGAGTCACCAGCGCACCGGATACCTGCCCATCACACTGGCCTCGTTCGCGCTCACCGAAAAATCCGGCTTCTACAAGCAGAACCCCGGCACCGACACCGCCGTCAACCAGATGATTCGCAAGACTACGGACAAGTCGCGCGGTATCCGGCTGGGCAACTTCGTACAGATCCGCGCCATCATGGAAGAGGAACTGGAACAGGTCTGGGCCGGCAAGAAGACAGCCAAGGAAGGACTGGACGAGGCCGTGCGGCGCGGCAACGAGCAGCTCGAGCGCTTCGAGAAGGCGAACAAGTCCTGACGGACTTGTTCGCCGCCGGCGGCGCCTGCGGCGCCGCCACGGCCGTCCCTGGAGCACCCCTCCCCCGTCCCCTCCCCGCCAAGCGGGGAGGGGCCTAGTCAGTCAGACTACAAGATACAAGAGCCACGATTGGCCGTCGAAAAGCGCGTCCGCTTTAAGAGCTGGTGGCTGCCCTGGGTGCTGCTGGCGCCGCAGGTCGCGGTCATCGCGGTCTTCTTCTTCTGGCCGGCGGGCCAGGCGCTGGTGCAGTCGCTGCAGCAGCAGGACGCTTTCGGCACTTCGATTGAATGGGTCGGCCTGGACAACTTCAGGCGGCTGTGGGCCGACACGAGCTATCTCGAGTCGTTCAAGATCACGGCCGTGTTCTCGGTGCTGGTGGCCGGGCTGGGCTTGAGCCTGTCGTTGGCGCTGGCCGTCTTTGCCGACCGCGTGCTGCGCGGCGCCACGGTCTACAAGACGCTGCTGATCTGGCCCTACGCCGTGGCGCCGGCGGTGGCCGGGGTGCTGTGGTTGTTCATGTTCGCGCCCTCGATCGGCATCGTCAGCTTCGCGCTGCGCGGGCTGGGCATCGAGTGGAACCACCTGCTGAACAGCTCGCAGGCCATGACGCTGATCGTGATGGCCGCGGTGTGGAAACAGATCTCGTACAACTTCCTGTTCTTCCTGGCCGGGCTGCAGAGCATCCCCAAGAGCCTGATCGAGGCCGCGGCGATCGACGGTGCCGGGCCCTGGCGGCGCTTCTGGACGATCATCTTTCCGCTGCTGTCGCCGACGACCTTCTTCCTGCTCGTCATCAATGTCGTCTACGCCTTCTTCGATACCTTCGCCATCGTCGACGCGGCCACCGAGGGCGGCCCGGGCAAGGACACCGCGATCCTGGTCTACAAGGTCTATTACGACGGCTTCAAGGCGCTGGACCTGGGCGGCTCGGCGGCGCAGAGCGTGGTGCTGATGGCCATCGTCATCGCGCTTACGGTGGTGCAGTTCCGCTATGTCGAGAAGAAGGTCAACTACTGATGGCCGCCCGATGAACAGCACCCATGGTTGAACGCCGCCCGCTCGCCACCGCCATCTCGCACCTGGTGCTGGTGCTGGGCGTGCTGATCATCGCCTTCCCCTTGTACGTGACCTTCGTCGCCTCCACGCACACGGCGCAGGACATCGTGCAGGTGCCGATGCCCCTGCTGCCGGGGCCGCATTTCGTCGAGAACTACACCCACGCGCTGGCGGGCACCAGCGGCGGCGCCGCATCCACCGCGCCGGTCGGCCGCATGATGTTCGTCAGCCTGGTGACGGCCATGGTGATCGCCATCGGCAAGATTGCGATCTCGCTGCTGTCGGCGTTTGCGATCGTCTATTTCCGCTTCCCGTTTCGCATGTTCTTCTTCTGGTCCATCTTCGTGACGCTGATGCTGCCGGTGGAGGTGCGCATCGGGCCCACCTACCAGGTGGTGTCGGATCTGGGCATGCTCAACAGCTATGCCGGGCTGACGGTGCCGCTGATCGCATCGGCCACCGCCACCTTCCTGTTCCGCCAGTTCTTCCTCACCGTTCCCGACGAACTGGTGGAAGCCGCGCGCGTGGACGGCGCCGGGCCGCTGCGCTTCTTCAAGGACGTGCTGCTGCCCTTGAGCACGACGAGCATCGCGGCGCTGTTCGTGATCCAGTTCATCTACGGCTGGAACCAGTACCTGTGGCCGCTGCTGGTGACCACCAGCGAAGACATGTACCCGGTGGTGATGGGCATCAAGCGCATGATTTCGGGGGGTGACGCCGCCAACGAGTGGAACATCGTCATGGCCACCGCGATCCTGGCCATGCTGCCGCCGGCGGCGGTGGTGCTGCTGATGCAGAAGTGGTTCGTCAAGGGCCTGGTCGATACAGAAAAGTAGAAAGCCACATGGGCGCCATTGCACTGAGAAACGTCGAGAAGACCTACGGCCACGGCCTCAAGGCCGTGAAGGTGATCCACGGCGTCGACGCCGAGATCCCCGACGGCGAATTCATCGTCATCGTGGGTCCTTCGGGCTGCGGCAAGAGCACGCTGCTGCGCATGGTGGCGGGGCTGGAAGAGATCACCGGCGGCGAAATCGACATCGGCGGGCGCGTCGTCAACAAGCTCGAGCCGTCCGAGCGCGACATCGCGATGGTGTTCCAGAACTACGCGCTGTACCCGCACATGAGCGTCTACGACAACATGGCCTACGGACTGAAGATCGCCAAGGTGCCCAAGCCGGAAATCGAGGTGCGGGTGCAAAAGGCGGCCAGGATCCTGGAGCTGGGCGGGCTGCTGCAGCGCAAGCCGCGCGAGCTGTCCGGCGGCCAGCGCCAGCGTGTCGCCATGGGCCGCGCCATCGTGCGCCAGCCGCAGGTCTTCCTGTTCGACGAGCCGCTGTCCAACCTGGACGCCAAGCTGCGCGCGCAAACCAGGCTGGAAATCCAGAAGCTGCACCGCGAGCTCGGCGTGACCTCGCTGTTCGTGACCCACGACCAGGTCGAGGCGATGACGCTGGCCGAACGCATGATCGTCATGAACGCCGGCCGCATCGAGCAGATCGGCACGCCCGAGCAGGTCTACCAGAAACCGGCGACGACCTTCGTCGCCAGTTTCATCGGCAACCCGCCGATGAACCTGCTGCAGGGGCAGGCCGACGGCCCGCGCTTCACGGTCGGCGGGCAGACGCTCACGCTGCCCGCGGCGGCACCGCGGTCCGGGCCCTTGCTGCTGGGCGTGCGGCCCGAGCACGCCGAGCTGAACCCGGCCGGCATCTGGCCGCTGCAGGTGGAGATGCTGGAAATGCTCGGCGCCGAGCGGCTGGTCTACGGCCACCTGGGTGGCGCCGCCTTCACGCTGCGCATCGAGGGCACGCGGGTGCCGCCGAAGGCCGGCGAGACGGTCCAGGTGCTGGTGGCGCCGGGGCACCTGCACTGGTACGACGTCAGCACCGGGCAGCGGGTCGGGGACTAGCCTGGCGGTGCAGATGGGCAGCGTTGCAGTGTTTCGGCACCCCCTCACCCCAGCCCTCTCCCCCGTGGCCGGGGGAGAGGGAGCAAGGCACCGTGCCCCACTGGCGGTCGCGGCGGGGCCTGCCTCCCTCGCCGGCTTGCGGGAGAGGCCTTCCTCCCTCGCCCGCTTGCGGGAGAGGGTCGGGGTGAGGGTCTT
>JACZKT010000070.1 GCA_014859905.1 Rubrivivax sp. | reverse complement strand
GCGGGGCGACAGGGAGGAGGTCCCTGATTCTCGCAGCGGCCCAGGCGGCGCAGCGGCAGCGCAGAGGAGAGTCCACGCTGCCGCGCCCGCCGCCCGCCGGCGGCATCCCGATCGCCGCCAGTCCCGCGCGCAAGAGCGCTCAGGCCGGGCCGCGTTTGATGGTCAAGCGCATCGCTGCGAAGGTGCATGTACCCGCCGGACCAGCAGGATGCGGCGGTGGCGTTGCAGCAGCACATCAGCATCGCCGTGGACTGCACGCGCACCGAGACCGTCAAGGTGGACCCGAAGTACTCGTGGATGAAGACACGCCTGTTCTCATACCACCTTACGGGCAGCCTGCGCCTGACGATCTCGGGGGACTTCTCCGGCCGGAAGTCCTGGTCGGACGGCAAGCGCTCGCGCCTGGGCGGGCAACTGGCGCTACAGCAGCCCGTCGTCCTCCATGTCCCGCAATGCCTCGGGGTGGAGCATCACCTTCAACTTCTTGCGCAGCGGCACGACCTTGGGGTCGAAGTTCTTGACCAGATCTTCGTGCTGGGCGGCGACAAAGTCGCGCATGCGCCTGGCCTCACGCACTTCCAGCGCACGCAGTTCGGCCAAGGGTCGTTCAATACGCCGGCAGTCGCGCAGGAACGACGTGAAGCGGACCGCCGCCAGCGCATCGGGATCGCTGAAGACGACGAGCAGGTTGCGTTCGTTCGGGTCCTGGTATTCCCACGGGTGGTCGTCCAGGAAGCACACCCCTTGGCGCTGCTCGCAGAACAGCTGCCCCAACTCGCTGCGGCGGCGGAACTGTTCCTCCCAGACTCGGTGCTGCAACTCTTCGAGCAGCGCTTCCTGGCCGTCGGCTTGCACACGCATGTCCCAGCGGATGGACCCGCTCTCGTCGCGCTTTCCGTCCTCGGGGCCGCGCACGTGGCGATGCGGAAGGCGCACCTCGATCTCGGCGCTTGCGGCGTCTTCCATGGCGCCGTAGAGCTGCCACGACGCCATCGTCAGTGTCATGTAGCACAGCCGGCCGTCCACGAGCACGCGCGCCCAGGTGCCATGCAGGGCGCCGGTGTACGGCTCGGGCTGATAGCCCTCAAGGTCCCGCTGCTTTGCGTCCTGCTGGAAGGCGTGGTCGTCGCGGTCGTAGTCGAGCAGCGTCTCGAAATCGAGGATGCTGCTGTCGTCGGCAAAGTGCTCGTTGAGCGCGAAGGCATCCTCACCGATTCCCTTGAGCGGCTGCAGCCACTCGTTGATGCGGTTCTGCAGGTCGAGCGGCACGCGACCATGCGACTCGAGCTTCGCCAGCGCCGCGGGCCGGCGCTCGCCGTGCTCACGTAGCAGCGCCACGACGATGGCTTCGCGGTCCTCGTCCGGCAGCTTCACGCGATACCGAAGCTGCTCTTCGGCCGACCAGGCGAAGTACTCCGGCCGAGCGACCATGACGGCACGGCGCAGTTCGGGCGACCACCGGTCGAGGCCGGTGGCCGATTCGGTGCCGGGTGTGGGAATCACGAAGTCATTCTTTCACCTGATTAGCAACAAAGCTCAGCATGACCCATGCGAGCCCCCTCACCCCAGCCCTCTCCCCCG
>JACZKT010000718.1 GCA_014859905.1 Rubrivivax sp. | reverse complement strand
CGAACCGGCGGCCCAACCGCCGGGCGCGGCGCGGCGCAACGATGTCGCTGCCGCGGGCGGCAGGCCGGTGTCCAGCAGCGTGCGGTAGGCCGCTTCGCGTTCGAAGGGTGTGTTGCCCAGTTGCCAGTACTCCGGCGGGTCGCTCAGCAGTGCCTCGCGCGGGCCGCCCAGGCGCTGCGCAGCGCTGGTCACGCCCGGGTCTGCGCTGGCGCCGTCGACCAGGCACAGCGCCTGCAGCCTTGTCGCACCCGGCTCGACCACGCCGCAGCGAAAGCGCCCGTCCCACAGCGTGCCGCTGCGGCCGTGCCGGCGGTTGTGGGCGGCGACGTAGCGCCGCCCCAGGGCCTGCATCAGGCGGCTCAAGGCCAAGGGCTCGGCGGGAGTGGCCAGCAACTGCACCTCGGCGCGCAGCAGGGCGTAGGCGTGCAGTTGCACGCGCTCGCTGGCCGCCGTTTCGCGCAGCGCGGCCAGGTAGGCGGCGCGGTCGACGTCGTCGGTGAACACGGGCGCGCCGCTGTGGCCGCGCTGGATGAGCAGGTGCGCCTGGCCGCTGACCACCAGACGTGGCAGGCGCGCCATGACTGTTCACTCGGCGAACAGCCGCTGCCCGGTGAGGCGGTGGTGTTCGCGCAGCGCGTAGCGGTCGGTCATGCCGGCGATGTAGTCGGCCACCGCGCGCGGCCGGTCGGCGGCGCCGGCGTAGTCGTCGGGCATCTCGTGCGGCGCAGTGCGGTAGGCCGCAAACAGCTCGGCCACGACGGTGCGGGCGCGCGCCGTCGTCTCGGCCACCTGCGGGTGGCGGTAGAGCTCGCTGAACAGGAATCGCTTGAGCTCGGCGCTCTGCTGGCGCTGCGCCGCGCTGAAGCGGGCCAGTGCAGGCAGACCGCGCACGGCGTCGACGTCTGCCGGCGCATGTTCGGCCACTGCCGCGGCGGTGCTGTCCACCAGGTCGCGCACCAGCGCCGACAGCATGCGGCGCAAGGTCTCGGACAGCAGCCGCCGGCTCGGCTGCCCGGCCAGCGCCGGGTACTCGGCCAGCACGCCGGCGCGCAGGCGTGCCAGCAACGGCACCTCTTCCAGCTGCGCCATCGTGATGAGCCCGGAGCGCACGCCGTCGTCGATGTCGTGCGCGTTATAGGCCGTTTCGTCGGCGAGGTTGACGAGCTGGGCTTCCAGGCTCGGCTGCGTGCCATCCAGGAAGCGCCGTCCGGGCCCGGCGGGTTCGGCCTGCACCAGCCGTTCGGCGTTGCGCCGCGAGCAGTGCTTGAGGATGCCCTCGCGCGTCTCGAAGCTCAGGTTCAGGCCGTCGAAGGCCGGGTAGCGCTGCTCCAGCGCGTCCACCACGCGCAGGCTCTGCAGGTTGTGCTCGAAGCCGCCGTGTTCGTGCATGCACTCGTGCAGGGCGTCCTGCCCGGCGTGGCCGAAAGGCGTGTGGCCGAGATCGTGCGCCAGCGCGATGGCCTCGACCAGGTCTTCGTTCAGGCACAGCGCGCGCGCCGCCGAGCGCGCCAGCTGCGCCACCTCCAGCGAGTGCGTCAGCCGGGTGCGGAAGAGGTCGCCTTCGTGGTTGATGAAGACCTGCGTCTTGTAGACCAGGCGCCGGAACGCCGTGCTGTGCACGATGCGATCGCGGTCGCGCTGGTGTTCGTTGCGCGACGGCGAAGGCGGCTCGGCGATGCGCCGCCCGCGCGAGCGGCGGGGGTCGCAGGCCCAGGGTGCCAGGGTGTCGAGGTTCACGCCGCGGCGGCGCTGTGCTCGGCGATGACACGCCGCACCAGCGCGTCGGGCGCCGGGCGCAGCGCGGCGCGGCCGGGCGCTTCGATGACGATGAAGCGGATCTCGCCGCCTTCGGCCTTCTTGTCCACCTGCATGAGTTCGAACCAGCGCTCGACGGGCATCGCCGGCGCGACGGCTGGCAGCCCGGCGCGTCGCACCAGCTGCCGCATCCGTTCGACGAAGGACGCCGGCACCAGGCCCAGCGCCGCAGACAACTCGCTGGCCATCACCATGCCGCAGCCCACGGCCTCGCCGTGCAGCCAGGCGCCGTAGCCCATGCCGGCCTCGATGGCGTGGCCGACGGTGTGGCCGAAGTTGAGGATGGCGCGCAGCCCGCCTTCGCGTTCGTCTGCGCCCACCACGTCGGCCTTGAGTTCGCACGAGCGCTGCACGGCATGGGTCAGCGCGGCGCGGTCACGGGCCAGCAGGGCGTCCAGGTTGGCCTCGATCCAGTCGAGGAAAACCGGGTCCGCGATGGGCCCGTACTTGATGACCTCGGCCAGCCCGGCGCACAACTCGCGGCGCGGCAGGCTGTCCAGCGTGGCCAGGTCGCAGACCACCCGCACCGGCTGGTAGAAGGCGCCGATCATGTTCTTGCCGCGCGGGTGGTTGATGGCCGTCTTGCCGCCCACCGACGAATCCACCTGCGCCAGCAGCGTGGTCGGCACCTGCACGAAGGGCACGCCGCGCATGTAGGTGGCGGCAGCAAAGCCGGTCATGTCGCCGACGACACCGCCGCCCAGGGCAAACAGCACCGTCCTGCGGTCGCAGCCGCTGGCCAGCAGATGGTCGAAGACGAGGTTCAGGCTGGCCCAGTCCTTGTGCTGCTCGCCGTCGGGCAGGAGCACATGGCTGATGCGGCCATAGTGCGGGGCGATGGCGGCCTGCAGGGCGCTGCCGTACAGCGCATCCACCGTGGGATTGCTCACGATCACCGCCTGCGCTGCGGGCGGCAGGGCGGTCCAGGCGGCGGGCGCGCCCAACAGGCCGGCGCCGATCAGGATGTCGTAGCGGCGGTCGCGCGTGGCGAC
>JACZKT010000069.1 GCA_014859905.1 Rubrivivax sp. | reverse complement strand
GGCTTGCGACGCCGCGCGCAGCGCTTCGTAGCGGCCCTTCAGGCGCGCCAGGTCGGCCGCTTCCAGCCCGGCGGGCCGCATCGCCAGCAAAGCCGGCCAGAAGACGGTCACGCCCACGCCCAGCGCCAGGATGTTGTTGCCCGCGCGTTCGTCCACCGCGTAGGCGACGTCGGCGGCGCGTTGCTGCACGAGGTCGAGTTCGTCGTCGATGCGGCTGCACGGCCAGCCGGCGAAGTCTGCCGGGTCGGCCGGCTCAGGGCGCACATCCACCGCACGCGTCGCGCAGCCGCCAAGCAAGGCCGCGGCCAGCAAGGCTGTCGCGAGCGGGCGAAGGATCTGCACGGCGGTGGGCATCTGCGCTCGAATCATGCGGCGTGCATTGTGCGCGAGCGGCGCCGTGCGGCAAGGAGCCATGGCTGCACGACGCCGTCGCGGCCGGCGTCCAGACTCATGACCCAATGCATGCCGGCCACGCCGGCCAGGAACGATGTATACTGCGCGCCGTAGATATGCACAAGACCGTCTTTCTGTAGGTCATCTCTGTTTCAGCCGGTTTACCCGGCAGTTTCGGTCGAATCTCCAATCGGTGATTTTCTTGGCGTCTCTGCACTGCGTCGGCATGTGCTGCGCATCACTTGAAAGGAATAGATATGACAACCGAAACCGGTACCGTGAAGTGGTTCAACGAAGGCAAGGGCTTCGGCTTCATCACGCCTGACAGCGGCGGCAAGGACCTCTTCGCCCACTTCAGCCAGATCCAGGGCAGCGGCTTCAAGACCCTGGCCGAAAGCCAGCGCGTCGAATTTGAAGTGACGCAGGGCCAAAAGGGCCCGCAAGCGTCGAACATTCGCGCTGCCAGCTGACCGGCAAACCAGTCCCCGCAAGGGGACTGACGAAAAGCCGCGGTTTGCACCGCGGCTTTTTCTTTGGGGGTCGGCCGATGAAGAACCTGCAGGAAGCCACGGAACGGATCTGCGAACTCAAGGGCAACCTCATCGCGCTGGATGCCCTGGTGACCGCGCTGCTGCAGGCCATGCCCGCCGCGGCACGCAGCGACCTGCTGCGCACCTTTGCCAGCCACGCCGAGGTCGCCAGGACGGTGCTGCTGAACACACCGACCTCGGAGCACACGATCAACGCCTTCGAGCGCGACGTGAAACGGACCCTCTCGCTGACCGACGGCGCGTAGGCCCGGACCGCGAGCCTGGGCATCAGAGCGGCGGCAAGCCGGCCCGTGGATCACGAAGCGCGAGCCGCGCCAGCAGATGATCGACTTCAGCGCGTGCCGCGGCCGTCAGCGCCGCGGCGGGCACGCGCTGCGCAGCGCTGCCGAGCAGGCCACGACGCAGCAACACATACTTGCGCACGGCCAGGCCCACGCCGGGCTGCTGTTCGTAGCGCAGCAAGGGCAGGTGGGCGTCGAACAGGTCGTGGGCCGCTTCGCGTTGCCCGGAGGTCGCCAGGCGAACCACGTCGCACAGCATGTCGGGAAAGGCATAGCCGGTGTTTGCGCCGTCGGCACCGCGCTCCACTTCGTAGTCGAGGAACAAGCCACCGTTGCCGCACAGGATGGCCACGTGGCGCATCGACCCGTCGCGCTCGTAGCCGCGCAGGGTGGAGATCTTCTCCAGGCCGGGCCAGTCTTCGTGCTTGAGCATGACGCAGGAAGGCAGCTCGCCGACGATGCGCCGGATCACACCCGGACTCATCTGCACCGAGAACGTCAGCGGGTAGTCCTGCAGCACGAAGGGCACATCGGCGCCGATCGCCGCCACCGCCTGACGGTAGTAGCCGACGATCTGGTCGTCGGTGCGCAAGGTGTTGGGCGGCGCGATCATGACGCCTGCCGCACCGGCAGCCATGACCTCGTGCGTCAACGCCCGCATCGCGGCGAAGCCAGGCGCCGACACGCCGACGACCACCGGAAGCTGCGCCGCGCGCTGAATCATGCGGCGCGCCACCGCGACGCTTTCTTCGTGCTCGAGCTTGGGCGCCTCGCCCAGCTGGCCCAGCACGGTGATGCCGGTGGCACCAATGTCGAGGTAGAAGTCGGTCAGGCGGTCGATCGATGCCGTGTCGATGCTGCCGTCGTCGAAGAACGGCGTCGGCGCGATGGGGAAGACGCCTCGGGCGTCGGCGGTCAGCAGCATGGCGAGGTCCTGGGTGGCGTGACGCGAAGGTCACGATTCTGGTGCAGGCGGCGCCCGGCGCCGAGTCGCCGGCAGCTGCGGCAAAATGGCGGTCCTTGCGCCTCGCTCCGGGGCCACAGCTCTGCTCACGATCTATGACCTTGCGCTCCACTCATCCTCTACGCTTGTCCTGGCTTCGGCTTGTGGTGGCTGCCTGTCTGCTGGGGCCGGCGCTGGCTCACGCGACGATGGTCCGCCTGTTCACCGTGCTGGGGCCGGTGGACATCGAGCTGTTCGACGCCGCGGCGCCAGCCACGGTGGCCAATTTCCTCTCCTACGTGCGCAGCAGCGCCTACGACAACTCGTTCATCCACCGCAGCGTGCCGGGTTTCATCGTGCAGGGCGGCGGCTACACCTGGGTAGAAGGTGGGCTCGGCCCCGTCAAGGTTCCAGCCGGGCCGCCGGTGGTCAACGAATTCAGTCCCACGCGGTCGAACCTGCGGGCCACGGTTGCGATGGCCAAACTCGCAGGCAACCCCAACAGCGCTACCACCGAGTGGTTCGTCAACCTGGCGAACAATGCCGCCAACCTGGACAACCAGAATGGCGGCTTCACCGTCTTCGGCCGCGTCACCGCGCCCGGCATGGCCGTGGTCGATGCCCTCGCGGCACTGCGCCGTGTCAATGCCGGCGGTGCGTACTCGGATCTACCGATCGTCGGCGAAATCAGCAACAACACCATTGTGCGCGCCAACGTGGCCACGGTGACGAGCATGCGTGTTCTCGACGCGCCGCCGACCGACGCCGACCGCATCTTCGACTACCTCGAAGCCGTCTACGCCGAATACCTCAAGCCGCCGGGCACGGTGTCGTCCACCGGCCTCGGCTACTACTACCGCTACTACCCCGCGAGCGACTCCTACATCGGCGTGGCCGATGGCGTCGTCTACTACCTCGTTCCCGCAGTCAACAGCGACATCAATCGCTACGCCACGATGGCCGAGGTCTTGCCGGCGGCGCAGGAAGCAGGGTACTGAGCGCGCCCGCATGACGCGGCGGGTGCCGCCGTCGAGGCGCTGGCACCGAAATCCGCGCACCAGGATCCACCGGGCCGGCCGCAATTGTTGCGGTTTGTGAAGGCTTTGCCGGCCCGAGGTAAAGGTCCTCGCCTTCCGGCGGCCGAGGCAGCACCATACGCGCCCGTCGCTGCACGCTGCCGGAGGCTCGACATGGATCGCGGGGAACACATGCAGGACGCCCAGACAGGCCCAGCCGGCGGGGCGCCGCCGTCGACGGTCGCCGCGCCTGATGGCCTTGCGGCCATGCTGGCGGCGTCCTCGCTGCTGGCCGCCTGCGGTGGCGGCGGCGACTCACCGCCGCAGGCCTTCCTGGCACTGGCTCAGGCGCACAGCCGCAGGACGGCGCTCGCGGCGACGGCTGTGCCCGCCAGCGCCGGATCCGACACGAGCGGCCTTGCCGGCGCAGGCGCAGTGGCCACCGTCACCGAACTGCTGGACTGGGCCGAACGGGCCTACCCGCAGTACTTTCCCGGGCATGAAGCCAACCTGAGCCTGGAACCCTACATCTACCGCCACTACCCTGGCAGCGGCAACTATGTCGGCGTCGCGGGCAGCGATGTCTACGTGCTGGGCCCCATCGTGCCCGCGCTGGACGCCACGCTCAGTGCCGACACGCTCGTGCTCGTGGGCAGTCTGGCCAGCTTCACGCCCCAGGTCTATGCCAGCCGCTACGCCTACAGCGACGCGCAGGCGGCGCGGTTCCTGAACCAGGCCACGCTGGGCGCCACCGATGCCGACATCGGCAGCGTGCGCGCGCTGGGCTACGCAGCCTGGCTGGAGGC
This sequence comes from Rubrivivax sp., assembly GCA_014859905.1. GTDB lineage: Bacteria > Pseudomonadota > Gammaproteobacteria > Burkholderiales > Burkholderiaceae_C > Rubrivivax. Next base: position 1,168 of record JACZKT010000069.1, on the reverse strand, counting down.
ACAGTTTGCGCAGCCCCCGTCGCCCGGCAACTGGGACTTCCTGGTGGCCCAGGGAATCGACGTCAACCCCGACGCAGCCGCGGTGGCCATCGGAGTCGACGCGCAAGTCTGGCAGCGGCTGATGTCGGCCCCCGACAGCCTGCGCCAGCGCGTGGCGCTGGCGCTGTCCGAGATCTTCGTGGTGGGCTTCGACGGCCTCAGCGGCCCGTACAAGCAGTTCCAGCTGGCGGGCTTGTGGGACCTGCTGGCCCAGAACGCGTTCGGCAGCTTCCGCACGCTGCTCGAGCAGGTGACGCTGAACCCGGCCATGGGCGTGTATCTCAACACCGCCGGCAACCAGAAGGAAGATCCGGCCACCGGCCGCCAGCCCGACGAGAACTACGCCCGCGAGGTGATGCAGCTGTTCACCATCGGCCTGTACGAGCTCGACCCCGACGGCAGCGTGCGCCACGACGACGGCGTGCCCAGGGAAAGCTACACCCAAGACATGGTCAGCCACCTGGCACGGGTGTTCACCGGCTGGAACGTCAACCGCCCGCGCGGCAGCACCGGGCCGGCGTTCGTGCGCACGCCGATGACGCTCACCGCAGCGCTGCACTCGACGCTCGAGTCGCGTTTTCTCGGCACCACCATCGCCGCCGGCACCGATGGCACGACGGCGCTGCGCATGGCGCTCGACACGCTGGCCTATCACCCCAACGTCGGCCCCTTCATCGGCCGCCAGCTGATCCAGCGCCTGGTGACCAGCAACCCCGGCCCGGCCTACGTGGCCCGCGTGTCCGCGGCCTTTGCCGACAACGGTGCCGGCGTGCGCGGTGACCTGCAGGCGGTGCTGCGCGCGGTGCTGCTGGACGAGGCGGCGCGCAGCGACACCGGTCTGGCCGATCCGCAGTTCGGCAAGCTGCGCGAGCCCATGCTGCGCCTGGTGCAGTGGGCGCGCGCCTTCAAGGCCAGTTCAAGCAGCGGCGCCTGGAACGTGGGCAACACGGTCGATCCGGGCACCCGTCTGGGCCAGAGCCCGCAGCGGTCGGCCTCGGTGTTCAACTTCTTCCGTCCGGGTTACGTGCCACCCAACACCGCCATCGCCACGGCCGCGCTGGTGGCACCTGAATTCCAGATCACCAACGAAAGCAGCGTGGCCGGGTACCTGAACTACATGCGCACGGTG
>JACZKT010000717.1 GCA_014859905.1 Rubrivivax sp. | reverse complement strand
CCGCCTGGGCCTGGCCGATGCGCTGGTGCGTGCCGGCCACGCGCTGCACCTGGACCACGCCGGCGAGCTGGCGCGGCTGGAGCCGCCGGTGCAGGTGCGCCGTGCGATCGAGGAACTGGGGCCCACCTTCGTCAAGCTGGGCCAGATCCTGGCCGGCCGCGCCGACCTCTTCGGCCCCGACTGGATCGCCGAGTTCGGCAAGCTGCACAGCCGCGTGCCACCGGTGCCGCTGGACGCGCTGCGGCCGCAGCTGCGCGAAGACCTGGGCGCCGAACCCGAGGTCGTGTTCGCGCGCTTCGACGCCGAGCCGCTGGCCGCGGCGTCGATCGCGCAGGTGCATCGCGCGGCGCTGCACGACGGCACCGAGGTCGTCGTCAAGGTGCGGCGGCCGAACATCGTCGACACCGTCGAGGCCGACCTGCGCCTGCTCGACCGCCTGGCCGCCATTGCCGACGAGGATTGGCCCGCGCTCAAGCCCTACCGCCCGCGCCAGCTGGTGCGCGAATTCGCGCGCTCGTTGCGCCGCGAGCTGAACCTGGCCGGCGAGTGCCGGCATGCCGAACGCGTGGCAACCAACCTCGCGGCGATGTCCGAGGTGGTGATCCCGCGCGTGCATTGGGCCCACACCGGCGAGCGCGTCAACGTGCAGGACTTCATCGACGGTGTCCCGGGCGAGGACCTCGAACGTGTCGACCGGGAGGGACTCGACCGCAAGCTGCTCGCCCGCCGCGGCGCGCGCGCGGTGCTGAAGATGATCGTCGAGGACGGTTTCTTCCATGCCGACCCGCACCCGGGCAACGTCTTCTACCTGCCGGGCAACCGCATCGCCTTCATCGATTTCGGCATGGTCGGCCGCGTCTCGACACGGCGGCGCGAGGAACTGCTGCAACTGCTGCTGGGCCTGGTCGAGCGGCGGCCGCAGGACGTGGCCGACGTGCTGACCGACTGGACCGGCGACCAAAGCGCGGTGCAGCTGGCGCAGCTCGAAGACGAGATCGAAGCCTTCGTCGACCAGTACCACGGCACGCCGCTGGCGCAGCTGAGCCTGGGCGACATGCTGGCCGAGGTGACGACCATCCTGCGCGAACACCGCCTCGCGCTGCCGGGCGACCTGGCGCTGCTGATCAAGGCCTTCATCACGCTCGAAGGCATGGGCCGCGGCCTCGATCCCGACTTCCACATGGCCACCGAGGCACAGGTCCTGCTGCGCCAGGTGGTGCGCGCGCGCTACCGGCCACAGGCCGTGGCCAGGCGCGGCTGGCAGGCGTTGACCGGTGCCGTGACGGCCGTGGCTGAACTGCCGCAGGACATCGCACGGCTGCTGCGCCGGGTGCGCCACGGCCGCGTGCAGGTGGCCATCGACATTACCCACCTCAAGCGTGTCGGCGACCAGATCGACCGCGCGGCGAGCCGGCTCGCGCTGGCGCTGGTGATCGCGGCGCTGATCGTCGGCTCGTCGATCGTCATGACGGTGGGCGGCGGCCCGCGCCTGCTGGGGCTGCCGGCCTTCGGGCTGCTGGGCTTCGTCGGCGCCGCCGCTGGCGGGCTGTGGCTGTGGCGGTCGATCCGGCAAGGCCGCCAAGCGGGCGACGACGACGCCTGAATCGGCGGACCAGCTGCGGGCCGGCCCGACTGGACGGCGGCACGGGCGGACACTAGTCTCGCGGCACCTCATTCTCACCCGTCGGCCATGCCTACGAACGGATCCCCGGAAACCAACGACGACAGCCCGCCAGCCGCCCACGGTGCGGCCACGCCCGCCATCGTGCTGAATACCCTGCACTTCGCCGACCCGCTGCGCTGGCTGGTGCTGGGCTGGCGTGACTTCATCCGCGCCCCCGGCATCGGCCTGTTCTACGGCACCTGCTTCATGGTCATGGGCTGGGCGCTGCTCGAGGTCTACGCGCATGCACCGGCCTACACGATGGCGTTGTCGGCGGGCTTCCTGCTGGTGGGCCCCTTCATGTGCCTGGGCCTGTACCGCGTCAGCCAGCGGCTGGAAAACGGCGAAAAGCCCGACTTCGGCGACTCGCTGCTGGCCTGGGACACGCGCACCGGGCCGTTGGCCATCTTCGGCTTCGTGCTGCTGGTGCTGGAGATGCTGTGGGGCCGTGCCACGCTGGTGGTGATCGCGGTCAGCTTCGACGGCATGCCCGACTTCAAGGGCTCGCTGCTGGCCCTGCTGGAGCCCGAGAACCTGCCCTTCATCGCTGCCTGGGCGGCGCTGGGCGCGGTGTTCGCATCGCTGATCTACGCCGTGAGCGTGGTCTCGATACCGATGATCCTGCACCGCCAGACCGACGCCGTGACCGCCGGCCTGACCAGCCTGCGGCTGGTGCTGACGCAGACCGGCGTCATGGTCTGGTGGGGGCTGCTGATCACGCTGCTCGTCGGCGCCGCGCTGCTGCCCTGGTTCGCCGGCCTGCTGCTGGTGGGGCCGGTGGTCGGGCATGCGTCGTGGCACGCCTATCGGTCGGCTGTGGCCGACTGAATACCAAGTGCTGAGGCTGTGAAGATTTCGTCGCGAGCGGGCTGAGCCTGGGTCGAGGAGCGCAGCCGTACACCCGTACGGCGAGCACCGCAGGCCCTGGATCTGCCCGCGCAGCAGAAAGATTCGCTGCCTCAGCGGCGGTCGCCCATCGCGTGCGCGATGGTGCTCAGGTCCACGTATTCGAGTTCGCTGCCCGCCGGCACGCCACGCGCCAGGCGCGTGACCTTGAGGCCCTGCGCGCGCAGCGCCGTGGCCAGCGCGTGCGCGGTGACCTCGCCTTCGGCGGTGAAGCCGGTGGCCAGGATCACCTCTTCGACGACACCGTCGGCGGCACGCTCAAGCAGCCGTATCGCGCCGATGTCGCCCACGCCGACGCCGTCGAGCGGGCTGATGCGACCCATGAGCACGAAGTACAGCCCCTTGAAGCTGCCGCTACGTTCCAGCGCCGCCTGGTCGGCGGGTGTCTCCACCACGCACAGTTGCCGTGCGTCGCGGCGCGGGTCCAGGCAGGTGCTGCAGACCTCGGCTTCGGTAAAGGTGTGGCAACGCACACAGTGCCGCATGTCCTGCAGGGCGTGGGTCAACGCCGACGCCAGGCGCTGCGCGCCGCCTCGGTCGTGCTGCAGCAGATGGAAGGCGATGCGCTGCGCCGACTTCGCGCCGACGCCGGGCAAGTGGCGCAGGGCGTCGACGAGGCCGTCGAGGGCAGGTTCGGTCATGGGGACGCGAAAACGCGAAGCCGCGGCACGCTGCCACCCTCACTTGCAGTGCGCGTCCCGGCCTGCATGCCGGGACCGCTCAGCGGGCTCGCCGCGCGCGGCTCGAAACCCCCACTTCGCCCCCAGCCCTCTCCCGCGTCGCGGGAGAGGGAGTAAATCCGCCATGCATGGCTCCCTCTCCCGCCTGCGGGAGAGGGCTGGGGTGAGGGCCGCAACACCGCAGCAACGCATGTGCACGACGCGCGCCGGCCTGGGCCCGGCATGGTCAGAACGGCATCTTCATGCCCGGCGGCAGCGGCAGCCCGGCGGTGAGCTTGCCCATCTTCTCGGCGCTGACTTCCTCGGCGCGGCGCACCGCGTCGTTGAAGGCGGCGGCCACCAGGTCCTCGAGCATGTCCTTGTCGTCGGCCAGCAGGCTGGGGTCGATGGCGACGCGCCGCACGTCGTGTTTGCAGGTCATCGTCACCTTCACCAGGCCGGCACCCGACTGGCCTTCGACCTCCAGCAGCGCCAGTTCATCCTGGGCGCGTTTCATGTTGTCCTGCATCGCCTGAGCCTGCTTCATCAGGCCGGCCAATTGGCCTTTCATCATGGTGCGGAACCTTTCAGTCAAACGGGTTTGATCGAGCCGGGCACGATGCGCGCGCTCTTGAACTGCGTCATCAGCTCGCGCACCACGGGGTCATTGCGTATCGCTTCTTCGGCGACCGTCTGGCGGCGCTGGCGTGCGGCGGCCTCGCGGCGGGCGGGGGTGTCGTCGGGGACCCCGCTTTCGAGTTCGAGCACGATCGCCTGGCCGAGCTCGGCGGCCAGCACGGCGGCGAGCTTGTCGCGCAAAGCCGGCGTTCGCAGCGTTTCGCGTTCGACCACCAGATGCCAGCGCGGCGGCGCGGCGAGTTCGTCGACGAGGCGCAAGCCCGCCTGCATGGCC
>JACZKT010000716.1 GCA_014859905.1 Rubrivivax sp. | reverse complement strand
AAGTGGCACCGACCGCGGCCAGCGCCGGGTGCGAAGGTTCGGGCTGGCGTGCCAGGCCCAGCGCGGCGGCGATGCTGTTGCGGGCGCGGCTGAGCAGCGCCGCGCCGAGCTGCGCCTCGTCGTCGTCGGCTGCGGTGTCCTCGAGCGGTGCGGTCAGTGCCAGGGCGGCATAACCGACGACGCGCCGGCGGTCGCCCGCCGTGTCGCCGGAGTTGCGCAGGTCGAGCAGTTCGGCTTGCAGGCCGTGCTGCCGCGCCGCCGTCAGCGCGCCGTTGAGCGCGTGCGCGCCGCAGGCCTCGTAGGCGTCGAGGTCGGTCGCCAGTGCGGCGATGCGCGCGACGGTCGTGCGGTCGGTCGCGCGGGCGTCGTCGTAGGGCAGGTAGTGCGAAAGGTCGGAACTGACCACGATCAGCGTCTCGTCGCCGCCCCACAGGCGTTCGACCACCTCGGCCACCTCGGCCGCGCCGGCGTCGCCCACGGCCAGCGGCAGCAACTCGAACGAGGCGCCGAGCACGGTCTGCAGGAAGGGCAGCTGGACCTCCAGCGAGTGCTCCAGGGCGTGCGCCCTGTCGTCCAGCACCACCTGCGCCAAGCCGGCCAGGGCCTCACGCGCTTCGCGGTAGATGCGCACACGGCCCAGCGGCGTCTCGAAGGCGTCGACCGTGGGTACTGCGATGCCGCGCAGCGACACCCGGTGGGTGGGGCCGAGCAGCACCACGCGCCGGATCTGCGCTGCCCAGGGCGCCAGCCGCGCATAGGCGTGGCCGGCCACCGGCCCCGAATAGAGGTACCCGGCATGCGGCACGATCAGCAGTTTGGGCGGAACATACGAACCGGGTGTCAGCGCATGGCCCAGGCAAGCCTGCACTTGCGACTGCAACGCCAGTGCGTTTGCCGGATAGAAAGTTCCGGCCACTGCGGCCGGCCGAATCGAAAGCATGAACAACCCTCCTGGATGCAGTCCATGTGCGTCCACCCGGGGCGTTTGTCAAGCCGCCGATTGGACGGAACTGCCTTGGCCCGCGCGTGGCGAGGGTCGCTCGCCGCACCGGTCGACGATGCATGGCTGCGCCGCTTGCCGGCCGAACGCTACAGGACGTCGAGTTCGGGATAACGGCGGAAGATGCCTTGTTCGTTGAACGGCAAGCGCCGTTCGCTGCGCAGGTAGGCGGCCACCCTGGGCAGTGCAGCGACGCGCTCATGCAGGCGCACGACCCCGGGCGTGCCGGCCAATGCCCTTGCCGCGGCCTTCGGGAATGCGTAGCGCAGGCCTTCGACGAGCTGGAACAAGGACAGGTCGGCGTAGCTCAGCTTGCCGCCGACCAGGTGCCGCGGTCCCGCCGGGTTGCGCACGACGATGCTTTCGAACCACTGCAGGTACTTGGGCAGGCGGGCGCTGCAGAACTCCCTTGCGCGACGCAGCGCTTCCGGCTTCTGGTCTTCGTAATACAGACCGGTGCCGACCGGATGGTGGGTGTCGTGTGCTTCGCTCACCAGGTCGGCGATGGTGAGCTGGATCTGCTGTGTCCACAGGCGGGCCTGCTCGCTGCGCGCCACCAGTTTCAGTTGCGGCGCGAGGTAGTGCAGGATGACGGCAGTCTGCCCGATCAGCAGGCTGCCGTCCTTCAGAAAGGGCGGTGCGAAGGGCGGGTGCGGCTGCGTCGCATCGTGCAGACAGCGCAGCATGGCCGCCGTGCCCTGACCCGCGTCCGGCGCGCCGCGAGCGACGTCGATGTAGGGTGCGCCGGCCGCTTCCAGCGCCAGCCGCACGAATTCGCCGCGGCCCTGGATGCCCGGCCAGTAATGGAGTTCATATGCCACGACGCGGACTGTAGCCTGCGATCCGATGCCGCGTGCCGGCCCGGCGCTCCCGGGCGGCGGCGGTGCAGAGTCCGGCATCAGGCTGGCGCCTCGCCTGCCACGCGTGCTCAGCGTCCTCAACGCCTGGTCCTGGCGCTCGACCAGGCGCGGCCGGGTTCACAAGCCGGCCGCCAGCCTCGTGCCCTGGTCGATCGCCCGCTTGGCATCGAGCTCGGTGGCCTCGTCGGCGCCGCCGATCAGGTGCACGCGGACCCCGGCCGCCGCCAGCGGCGCCTGCAGATCGCGCAGCGGCTCCTGGCCGGCGCACAGCACCACCGTGTCGCACTCGATGAGCTGGCCGTCCTCGTGCTGCTCCCCGTAGCTGACGAACAGTCCCGCGGGCGTGATGCGCTCGTAGATCACGCCGCCGATCATCTCGACCTGCTTCATCTGCAGCGCCGCGCGGTGGATCCAGCCCGTGGTCTTGCCGAGCCCCGCGCCGGGCTTCGTCTTCTTGCGCTGGAGCAGGTAGACCTGGCGAGCGGGCGGCGCGGGCGCGGGCTTCACGCCCGCCACCCCGCCGCGGGCCGAGGAAGGGTCGCCCACGCCCCACTCCTTTCGCCATGCGTCGATGTCCAACGACGGCGAGTGGCCGTCGTCCACGAGAAACTCCGCCACGTCGAAGCCGATCCCGCCGGCACCCACGATGGCCACGCGCGGGCCCACCGGCTTCTCGCCGCGCAGCACCTCGACGTAGGAGAGGACGCGCGGGTCGTCCTGCCCCGGGATTCCCGGGTCGCGGGGCACGACGCCCGTGGCGAGCACGACCTCCTCGTAGCCCGAGAGGTCCGCCGCCGAAACC
>JACZKT010000715.1 GCA_014859905.1 Rubrivivax sp. | reverse complement strand
CCGGATGGCCGGGCGGCCGCCGGAGGCCCGCGATGAAGACCACGTCCAACCACCTCATCGTGCTGCTGCTGTGCGCCCTGCTCGCGGCCTGCGTCTCGCGCCCGCCGACCCGGCCCGCGGCCGAGTTGCTGCACGACCAGCTCTTCGCCCCCTCGCGCGCAGCCATCGACCCGGCCGGCGTCTTTGCGCTCAGCGACGACATGCGGCGCTACGCCGCCGCCGAGCTGCAGGGCACGACGCAATTGCGCGACCCGCGCCGCGCCCTCATCGATGCGCTGTACTCGCGCAGCCAGCTCGGCCTGAGCTACGACGCATCGGCGACACGCAACGCCGCCGAGGCCTTCACCGCACGGGCGGGGAACTGCCTGTCGCTGGTCATCATGACGGCCGCCTTTGCCAAGCACCTGGGCCTGCCCGTGAGCTACCGCAACGTGCTCGTCGAGGACCTCTACACGCGCCAAGGCGATCTCTTCATGAGCAGCGGCCACGTCAACCTGGTGCTCGACGGGCCGCCGCCGCGGCGCCACTTCGGCGAGCAGGAACCGCAGGCGCTGACGATCGACTTCCTGCCGCCGGAAGAATTGCGAGGGCAGCGCTCGCAGCCGCTGGCCGAACGCACGATCGTGGCCATGTTCATGAACAACCGCGCCGCCGAGGCTCTGACCCAGGGGCGGCTCGACGACGGTTACGCCTGGGCGCGAGAGGCGGTACGCCAGGACCCGGGCTTCGCTGCTGCCATCAACACGCTGGGCGTCGTCTACATGCGCGGCGGCCACCTGCAGCAGGCCGAAGCCGCCCTGCGCGCCGTGCTGGCGCAGGAACCGGAACATCTCAGCGCGCTGTCCAACCTGGTGTTGCTGCTGCAGCGCGCCGGACGCCAGGCCGAGGCGCAGGCCCTGGGCACCAGGCTGGTGCAGTTGCAGCCGTATCCCCCGTTCCACTTCTTCGATCTCGGCCGCCGGGCCATGGACGAAGGCGACTTCAGCCGCGCGCGCCAGCTCTTCGCGCGCGAACTGCGCCGCCAGCCCGACCAGCACGAGGTGCACTTCTGGGCTGCCCAGGCCGACCTGCGGCTGGGCGACACGGCCGGCGCCACCGGCCACCTGCGCCAGGCCGTGGCCAACAGCCCCACGCGAGACAGCCAGCAGGTCTACGCTGCCAAGCTCGACCGCCTGCGCGCCGCGCGCCTGCAGTAGCCAGCGCCGGGGGTGCACGCGGCGGCGTCGCCTGTGCAGGCCTTAGTCTTGCGGTCTGATGACCAAACCCGCCAAGCCCAACCCACTGTTCGAGATCGTCATCACGATCATCGTGCCGGCCGTGATCCTGATGCAGCTCAGCGGCGAGGGCCGTCTCGGCCCCATGCGCGCGCTGCTGCTGGCGCTGGCCTTCCCGGTCGGCTTTGGCCTGTGGGACGGCTGGCGCCGGCACAAGCTCAACTGGCTGTCGGTGCTGGGCGTGGTGAGCACGCTGCTCACCGGTGGCATCGGCCTGCTCAAGCTCGACGCCCAATGGCTGGCCGTCAAGGAGGCTGCGATTCCCGGGCTCATCGGCCTGGTGGTGCTGGGTTCCAACTGGACGAGCTGGCCGCTGATCCGCGTGCTGGTCTTCAATCCGACGCTTTTCGACGTCGAGCGCGTGCAGGCGGCGCTGGAAGCGCGGCGCAACGTGGTGCCCTTCGAACTGCGGCTGCGCACCGGCACGCTGCTGCTGGCAGGCACGTTCTTCTTCTCGGCGGTGATGAACTACCTGCTGGCGCGCTGGGTCGTCACCAGCCCGGCAGGCACCGAGGCCTTCAACGAGGAACTCGGGCGCCTGACGCTGCTGAGCTACCCCGTCATCGCCGTGCCGTCCATGCTGATGATGATGGCCCTGCTGTTCTGGCTGGCCCGCGGCGCCAAGGCCCTGACCGGGCTCGACCTCGCCGACATGCTGCGGTCCTGAGCGTCGTGCAGGGCACGCCGACAGGCTCCTAGAATGCAGGTCCCGCGGGCAATGTCTGGATGCCATGCACGACCGTCCTGCCGACAGTCTTCGAACCGATCGCCATCGGCGCCTGTTCCTTCACGGTGGCGGCGCGCTGGTGCTGGCCGCCGCCTTGCCGGCACGCGCGCTGGAGCGACCCACCGGCCAGGTGGTGCTGACCGTCGGCGGCCGTGTTCGCATGCCCAACGACGGCGACGTGGCCCACTTCGACATGCTCATGCTGGCGGCATTGCCGCAAGTGAGCTTCACCACGCGCACGCCTTGGTATGCGCGGGCGCGCCGCTTCACCGGCCCGTTGCTGCGCGACGTGCTGGCCGCTGCCGGCGCACAGGGCACGCTGATCCGGCTTACGGCCCTGAACGACTACAAGGTCGACCTGCCCTACGACGACGCACAGCGCCACGACGTCATCGTGGCGCGGCTGCTCGATGAGCGTCCGATGGCGGTGCGCGACAAGGGCCCGCTGTTCGTGATCTATCCCTTCGACGCGCGGCCGGAACTGCGAGGCGCCGTCTATTACAGCCGCTCGGCATGGCAGTTGCGGACGATCGAAGTCTTCTAGCGCCCGCGCCCGAACGGCCGCCGCGTCTTTCCTGGCTCGGGCTGGCTGGCTTCGGCCTCGTGCTGGCGCTGTTGGCCGTGGCGCTGGTGCAGGCACGTCAGTTCTCGCTGTTGCGCCAGGCGGTGGAGTTGGGCGACGACTACGTCGTGCTCATGGTCTACCAGACCGAGATCGAGCATCTGCGCCTGCGCCAGCAGTGGCGGCAGGCCGCCGACGACCGCGCACCCCTGGACGAGGGCGCACTGCAGCTGCGCTACGACATCTGGGTCAGCCATGTCGAACTGCTGCAGGGCGAGCGGGCGCGGCGGCTGATCGACGCAGACGAGGGCTACCAGCGCACGCTGCGGGATGCACAGGACTTCATCCAGGCCGCGGACCGGGCGCTGGGTGTGGCGCCCCAGACTCCGCTCGACCGTGCCTTCCTTGCGGCGATGTTGCCCGCACTCGAGGCCTTGTCGGCGCCGATGCACGAGCTCTCGCTGGGGGCCTCGCACAGGGTGGCCGAGCAACAGGCGCTGCGCGCGCTCACGGTGCGAGAACAGAATCAGCTGGGCCTGGCACTGACCTTGTTCCTGTCGGTGCTGACGCTGGCCTTCGCCTACACGGCGCTGCGCCAGCTCCGGCAGTTGCGCGAGCGACGCGTGGTCCTGGAGGACCTGGCCAGCAACCTGCGCATTGCGCGCCGCGAGGCCGAATCGGCCAGCGCTGCCAAGAGCGCCTTCCTGGCCAACATGAGCCACGAGATCCGCACGCCCTTCCACGGCCTGATGGGCATGCTCTCGCTGCTGCGCGAGACCGGGCTCACACCGCGGCAGATCGACTACCTGCGCACCGCCACCGAGTCGGCCGACCACCTGCTGGCCATCCTCAACGACATCCTGGACATGTCGCAGCTGGAAAGCGGGCGCGTGGCGCTGGCCGTGGCGCCGGTGGACCTGCGCGTGCTGCTGCGCGACGTCGAGGCCCTGATGCGGCCGCAGGCCAACGCCAAGCCGCTGGCGCTGCACATCGACGCCGACCCTGGCGTCCCCGAGCGCATCCTGGCCGACGCCACGCGCGTCAAGCAGATCCTGTTCAACCTGTTGTCCAACGCCATCAAGTTCACCGAGCATGGCGCGGTGGTGCTGGACGTGCGCACACGCGATGGCGCCGACGGCGCGACGGAGATCGCGTTCGAGGTCACCGACACCGGCGTCGGCATGGACGAGTCGACCATGGCCCACCTCTTCAGCCGGTTCGCGCAGGGCGACAACTCGCGCTCGCGCCGCCACGGCGGCACCGGGCTGGGCCTGGAGATCTCGCGCAGCCTGGCGCGGCTGATGGGTGGCGACATCACCGCCCGCAGCAGACCCGGCGAAGGCAGCTGCTTCACCTTTCGCATGCCGGTGCAGCTGCCCGAGCCGACGGCTGCAAGACAGGCCGACAGCGCACGCTCGGGCATACCGCAGGCGCGCCCGCTGCAGGTCCTCGTGGCTGAGGACCACCCGGTCAATCGCCACTACATGGCGGCATTGCTCGAAACCCTGGGCCACGATGCGCACTTCAGTGTCAATGGCGAAGATGCCGTGCAGGCCCTGCGGGAGCGCCGCTACGACGTCGTGCTGATGGACCTGCACATGCCGGTGCTCGATGGCGAGGCGGCCACGCGTGCCATCCGTGCCCTGCCCGACGCCGGGCGTTCGACGGTGCCCATCGTCGCGCTCACCGCCGATGCCTTTGCCGAGACGCGCGAGCGCTGCCTGGTGGCCGGCATGAACGACTTCCTCGCCAAGCCGGTGAGCCCACAGAAGCTCGCAGCCACGTTGCGCCGCCTGTTCGGCACCGGTACTCCCGAAGCGACCCCCGCGCTCGGTGCCCAGCCGCTGCGGGCGCCGGCCTGGGGCCACAGCCCGGCGCTGGTGGACGAAGCCGCGCTGGCCATGGCGTTGCAGGTGATGTCGAGCGACAAGCTGGGGGCGCTGCTGCAGGCGTTCATGGACCAGGGGCCCGATACGGTGCATCGCTTGCGCGCTGCCGTGCGCGACGCCCAGCCGCTGGAGCTGCGCACCCATGCCCACGCCGCCAAGGGCGCAGCGCTGAATCTCGGTCTGGCGGGCCTGGCGGCCACGGCCGAGGCCTTGCAGGAAGGCGCCGCCCACCTGCCCGCGCACGAGATCGCGCTCCTGGTGCAACGCTATGAAGACCTGCTGCCGGTGACGCGCGCCGCGCTGCACGACCTGGGCGTGCTGCGCGCGGCAGCGCCGCGGGCCGTCACAGGATGACCGGCTCCGGCTCAGACCCGCGTCACAGGATGACCGGCTCCGGCTCGAGCCGGATGCCGAAGCGTCCGTAGACGCTTTCCTGGATCGCGCGGGCCAGGGTGACGACCTCGGCGCCGCTGGCGCCGCCGCGGTTGACCAGCACCAGGGCCTGCTTGTCGTAGACGCCGGCGCGGCCGACCGACTTGCCCTTCCAGCCGCAGGCGTCGATCAGCCAGCCGGCGGCCAGCTTGTAGCTGCCGTCGGGCAGCAGGTAATGCACGACCGCGGGGTCGCGGCCGATGATGTCGCGGCACTGCTCGGGGCTGACCACCGGGTTCTTGAAGAAGCTGCCGGCATTGCCGATCACTGCCGGGTCGGGCAGCTTGGCGCGGCGGATGGCGCACACCCAGTCGAAGACGGTCTGCGCGTCGGGCGTGCGCTGGCCGCTCTCGGCCATCTTGCGCTCCAGGTCCAGGTAGCCCAGCACCGGCTGCCAGGGCCGCGGCAGGCGCAGGCGGACCCGGGTGATGACGCTCTTGCCGGCCAGATGCTGCTTGAAGACGCTGTCGCGGTAGCCGAAACGACAGGCTGGCGCATCGAGCGTGACCGTGCGGCCGGTCACCAGATCCACTGCGTCCAGCGATTCGAAGCGATCCTTCAGCTCGACACCGTAGGCGCCGATGTTCTGTACCGGTGCGGCGCCAGTGGAGCCGGGGATCAGCGCCAGGTTCTCCAGCCCCGGCCAGCCCTGCTGCACCGTCCACGACACGACCTCGTGCCACGGCTCGCCGGCGCCGACCTCGACGATCCAGGCGTCGGCCTCCTCGCGCAGCAGGCGCCGGCCCATGATCTCGACCTTGAGCACGACGCCGGCGAAGTCGCGCGTCAGCACCACGTTGCTGCCGCCGCCGAGAACGAACTTGGCAGCGACGCCATACTCCCGGTGGTCGACGACACGCCGCACGTCGGCAACGCTCGCCAGCCGCACCAGCGTGGCGGCGACCGCGGGCAGGCCGAAGGTGTTGTACTCACGCAGGCTGGCGCGGTGTTGTACTTGAAGCGTGTTCGGCGGCTGGGACATGGCAGAATTTTGGTTGAAGTCTACGTGCCCCTTCGCCGCAACCCGCCCCCCCGATGCCCAGCTTCGACACCGTCATCGAACCCGACCTGGTCGAACTGCGCAATGCAGTCGAGCAAGCCAACAAGGAAATCGGCACGCGCTTCGACTTCAAGGGCTCCAGCGCGCTCACCGAACTGGCCGACCGCAGCGCCAAGGACCGCGAGCTGACCCTGTACGCCGACAGCGACTTCCAGCTCCAGCAGGTGCGCGACGTGCTGCTGGCGCGGCTGGCCAAGCGCAGTGTGGACAGCCGTTTCCTCGACTTTTCGGGCACGCCGCAGAAGCTGGGCGGCGACCGCCTCAAGCTCGCGGTGCCGGTGAAGAGCGGCGTCGATGTCGAGACGGGCAAGAAGATCCAGGGCCTCCTGAAGGCCTCCAGGTTCAAGGTGCAGGCGCAGTTCCAGGGCGACGCGGTGCGCGTCAGCGGCGCCAAGCGTGACGAGTTGCAGGCGGCGATGGCACTGCTGCGCAAGGAACTGCCAGAGCTGCCGCTGTCGTTCGACAATTTCCGCGCATGAGCGGGCGCTTCAACAGCTGGCTCGGCCGCTTCCAGATGCGGCGCGAGGACGACGTGATGCAGCTCGAAGGGCGCTGATGCCGTTTGTCCCGGCCGGGACAACGGCTTTTCGAACGATCGTGCTAAAAAGCGGGTCCGACCCGCACCGAGGACCGCGATGGACCTGAACTTCACCGCCGACGAACTCGCGTTCCGGCAGGACATCCGCCTGTGGGTGGCCGCCAACCTGCCCACGGACATCAGCCACAAGGTGCGCCACGCGCTGCGCCTGACACGCGACGACATGCAGCGCTGGGCGCGCATCCTGGGCCAGCAGGGCTGGCTCGGCTGGGGCTGGCCGAAGGCCTTCGGCGGGCCGGGCTGGAACGCCGTCCAGAAGCATCTGTTCGAAGAGGAGTGTGCGCTGGCCTGCGCCCCGCGCGTGGTGCCCTTCGGACCGGTGATGGTGGCGCCGGTGATCATGGCCTTCGGCAGCCCCGAACAGCAGCAGCGTTTCCTGCCCGGCATCGCCAGCGGCGAGGTCTGGTGGAGCCAGGGTTACAGCGAGCCGGGCTCGGGCTCGGACCTGGCCTCGGTCAAGTGCCGCGCCGAGCGCCTGGGCGACAAGTACATCGTCAACGGCCAGAAGACCTGGACCACGCTGGGCCAGTACGGCGAGTGGATCTTCTGCCTGGTGCGCACGAGCAGTGAAGGCAAGCCGCAGATGGGCATCAGCTTCCTGCTCATCGACATGAAGAGCCCGGGCGTCAGCGTGCGCCCGATCGTGCTCATGGACGGCGAGCCCGAGGTCAACGAGGTGTTCTTCGACAACGTCGAGGTGCCGGCCGAGAACCTGGTGGGCGAAGAGAACAAGGGCTGGACCTACGCCAAGCACCTGCTGGCGCACGAGCGCACCAACATCGCCGACATCAACCGCTCCAAGCGCGAACTCGAACGCCTCAAGCGCATCGCCAAGGCCGAGGGGGTGTGGGACGACGTGCGCTTCCGCGACCAGATTGCCCTGCTCGAGGTCGACGTCGTGGCGCTGGAGATGATGGTGCTGCGTGTACTGAGCGCCGAGAAGAGCGGCAAGCAGAGCCTGGACGTGGCCGGCCTGCTGAAGATCCGCGGCAGCGAGATCCAGCAGCGCTATACCGAACTGATGATGCTGGCCGCCGGCCCGCTGGCGCGCCCCTTCATCTGGGAAGCCATGGAAGCCGGCTGGCAGGGCGACCTCGCCTTCCCGGCGGCCAACCTGCCGCTGGCCGGCACCTACTTCAACATGCGCAAGACGACGATCTACGGCGGATCGAACGAGGTGCAGAGGAATATCGTGGCCCAAACGGTACTCGGGAGCTGACATGGACTTCGACTTCACCGACGACCAGGAATCGCTGCGCGACGCCGTGCGGCGCTGGGTCGACAAGGGCTTCAGCTTCGAGCGCCGCCACGGCATCGCCAAGGCCGGCGGGGCGACGCGCGCCGTGTACACCGAGTTGGCCAAACTGGGCCTTGCCGGGCTGGCCGTGCCGGAAGGCCACGGCGGCATGGGTTTCGGCGCCGTCGAGGCCATGGTCGTGTGCGAGGAACTCGGCCGCGGTCTCGTCAACGCGCCCTACGCCGAAGCGGCACTGATGGCACCCGCGCTGCTGGCTGCTGCGCCGCCCTTGCTGCAAGGCGCCTGGCTGCCGCGCCTGGCCGCGGGCGAGGCGTTGGTGATTCCGGCGCTCCACGAGCAGGCGGCGCGCTATCGGCTCAACCACGTCGGCGTGCATGCCGTGGCGGCGGGCGAGTCGTGGGCGCTGACCGGCGTCAAGACCGGCGTGCCTGCCGGGGACGAAGCCGACGCCTTCATCGTGCCGGCACGCCTGCGCGGTACGATCGAAGACAGCGCCGGCATCGGCCTCTTCCTGGTCGCCCGCGGCGCGGCGCAGGTGCGCGGCTTCCCGACGCAGGACGGCGCCCGGGCGGCCGAACTCGTGCTGGCGGCGACGCCGGCCACGCTCATCACCCAGGACGGCCACGCCCTGCTCGAAGCGGCCGTCGACATCGGCATCGCTGCGCAGTGCGCCGAGGCCGTGGGCCTGATGGACCGGCTGCTGGCCATCACCGTCGAGTACATGAACACGCGCAAGCAGTTCGGCGTGCCGATCGCCACCTTCCAGGCCCTGCGCCACCGCATCGCCGACGTGAAGATGCAGCTCGAATTGGGCCGCTCGATGAGCTACTACGCCAGCCTCAAGCTCGGCGAGCCGGCGCCGCAGCGGCGGCGTGCCGTCTCGCAGGCACGGGTGCAGCTGGGGCAGAGCATGCGTTTCGTGGGCCAGCAGTGCATCCAGCTGCACGGGGGCATCGCCTGCACCGACGAGTACATCGCCAGCCACTACTTCAAGCGGCTGACGATGCTCGAGATGAGCTACGGCGACACGCTGCACCACCTGGGCGAGGTCAGCCACCGCATGCAGGACACGGCGGGCGTCTTCGCCTGAGATTGCCGGCCTCGGCGGCCACCGTCGCGGCTGGCCGACAATCGAGCGATGTTCCCCGGTTCGATCACCGACGTCGCCGGCATCAAGGTCGGTCATGCCACCGAAAACGCCCGCCCCACCGGTTGCAGTGTCGTGCTGTGCGAGGCCGGCGCCACCTGCGGCGTCGACGTGCGTGGCGCCGCGCCCGGCACGCGCGAGACCGACCTGCTGCGGCCGGACAACCTGGTCGAGCAGGTGCACGCCGTGTTGCTGGCCGGCGGCAGCGCCTTCGGGCT
>JACZKT010000714.1 GCA_014859905.1 Rubrivivax sp. | reverse complement strand
ATCCGGCCCCATGGGACACCTCAGCACCCACGTCCTCGACACCGCCCACGGCCGCCCGGCCGCCGGCATGGCGCTCACGCTGCAGCGGCTGGACAGCGACGGTGCCGTGACCTTGCGCCGCCTGACGCTCGACGCCGATGGCCGTGCCGGCGGCCCGCTGCTCGACGCCGCCGAGATGGCGGTCGGCTGCTACCGCCTGCTGTTCGAAGTCGCGCCTTACTTCCGCGCCCAGGGCGTGGTGCTGCCCGAACCGCCCTTCATCGACATGGTGCAACTCGACTTCGGCATCGCCGACGCCGCCGGTCACTACCACGTGCCGCTGCTGGTCAGTCCCTGGAGCTACAGCACCTATCGCGGCAGCTGAAGGTCCCGGCTTGGAAACCTACCTGCTGGACTGGGTCAGCCTGCTGCTGCGCTGGGCCCACGTGGTCGTGGCCATCGCCTGGATCGGCTCGTCGTTCTACTTCGTCTTCCTCGACAGCAGCCTGACCCCACCGCAGGACCCGGAGCTCAGGGCCAGGGGTGTCGACGGTGAGTTGTGGGCCGTGCATGGCGGCGGCTTCTACCACCCGCAGAAGTACATGGTGGCGCCGAAGTCGCTGCCCGAACACCTGCACTGGTTCTTCTGGGAAAGCTACTCGACCTGGCTCACCGGATTCGGGCTCTTCACGGTGCTGTACCTGTTCAACGCGGGCACCTTCCTCGTCGACAGGAACGTGTACGACTGGTCGCCCGCCGCCGCCATCGGAGCCTCGCTGGCCTTCCTGGCGCTGTTCTGGGTCGTCTACGACCTGATCTGCCGCTGGGTCGGCGAGAACAAGGGCGCCGTCGGCGGCGACGCCATCGTCGGCACGCTGGTGTTGGTCTGCGTCGTTGCGGCTTCGTGGCTGGCCTGCCAGCTCTTCGCCGGCCGCGCAGCGTTCCTGCTGGTGGGGGCGATGATCGCCACCGCGATGAGCGCCAATGTCTTCTTCTGGATCATCCCGGGCCAACGCAAGGTGATCGCGCAGATGAAGGCCGGACTGGCCGTCGAGCCGATCCACGGCCAGCGCGCCAAACAGCGCAGCGTGCACAACACCTACTTCACGCTGCCGGTGCTGGTGGCCATGCTGAGCAACCACTACGGCTGGCTCACCCAGGGCGCGCACAACTGGCTCGTGCTGGTGCTGCTGATGCTGGCCGGCGCGCTGATCCGCCACAGTTTCGTGGTCCGCCACAAGGCCCTGGTGCAGGGCCGGCGCGTGCCGTGGGAATACGCGCTCGGCGGCACGGCGCTGCTGGTGGGCCTGGCGATCCGGCTCGCGCCCGCACCGCAGCTGGCGGCCTCTGCGGTGGCAGCGGCCGTGACGATGGCCGATGTCCGGGCCGTGATCGACCAGCGCTGCGCGCTGTGCCACAACGCGCAGGTGCAGCAGAAGAGCGTCGCGCTGCACACGCCCGAGCTGATCAGGCAGCACGCGCAGGCCGTCTACCAGCAGGTGGTCGTGCTGAAGCTGATGCCGCTGAACAATGCGACCCAGATCACCGACGCGGAAAGAGCGCTCATCAAGCGCTGGTTCGAGACCGGTGCGCCAGCCACCGGGCCATGACGCCGCCGACCCCTGCCAGCGCACCGCAGCCGGGCACCCGCAAGCGCGCGCTGCTGCTGGTGACGCTGGTGGCGGCGGGCTGGCTGTTCGTGGCCGACCCGAGCCGCTGCGAAGGCCCCGATCGCACCAACGACTGACGCCGCGCGAGGAAACACTCGCGCTTGCCGCAGAATGGCGGGCCAGGCAAGCACGCCGCCGACAACCGCATAAAAGGAGACCTATGTACGGCCAGATGATGCAGCAGCCGCTGCTGATTTCCACCCTCCTCGTGCACGCCGAACGCCATCATGGCGAGCGCGAGATCGTGTCCCGGCGCGTGGAAGGCGACATCCACCGCTATACCTACAAGGATCTCGCGGCGCGCTCGCGCCGCATGGCCAAGGCCCTGGCGGCACTGGGCGTGAAGACGTCCGACCGCGTCGCCACGCTGGCCTGGAATGGCTACCGCCACATGGAGCTGTACTACGCGGTCAGCGGCGCGGGCGCCGTGCTGCACACCGTCAATCCGCGCCTGCACCCGAGCCAGATCGTCTACATCGCCGACCACGCCGAAGACCAGGTGCTGTTCTTCGACCTCACCTTCCTGCCGCTGATCCAGGCGGTGGCCAACAGCACGAAGACGATCAAGGCCTTCGTCGCCATGACCGACCGTGCGCACATGCCGGCGGCCGATGTCGCCTCCAAGATCCCCAACCTGCTGTGCTACGAGGAACTGATCGAGGCCCAGGACGACCACTACGAGTGGCCCAGCTTCGACGAGAACACCGCCAGCTCGCTGTGCTACACCTCGGGCACCACGGGCAACCCCAAGGGCGTGCTCTACAGCCACCGCTCCACGGTGCTGCACGCCTATGCCGCGGCGCTGCCCGATGCCCTGAACTGCTCGGCGCGCGACGTCATCCTGCCCGTGGTGCCGATGTTCCACGTCAACGCCTGGAGCCTGCCCTACGTGGGCTGCATGACCGGCGCCAAGCTCGTCTACCCCGGCGCCGGGCTCGACGGCAAGTCGCTCTACGAGCTGTTCGAAAGCGAGGGCGTCACGCTGTCGGCCGGCGTGCCGACGGTGTGGCAGGGGCTGCTGGGTTACGTGGAAGCCAACGACCTCAAGTTCAGCACCATGAAGCGCACGGTGATCGGCGGCTCGGCCTGCCCGCCGGCGATGATCCGCACCTTCGGCGAAAGGTTCGGCGTGCACGTGCTGCACGCCTGGGGCATGACGGAAATGAGCCCGCTCGGCACCGCCTGCACCTTCAAGCCCAAGCACCTGACGCAGACCCAGGAAGAGCGCTACGCGGTGATGGCCAAGCAGGGGCGCGCGATCTTCGGCGTCGACATGAAGATCGTCGACGCCAACGGCAAGGAACTGCCCTGGGGCAGCGAGACCTCGGGCGACCTCTACGTGCGCGGGCCGTGGATCCTGTCGAGCTACTACAGGGACGAAGGCGGCGACCCGCTGGTCGACGGCTGGTTCCCCACCGGCGACGTGGCCAGGATCGACGCCGACGGCTACATGCAGATCACCGACCGCAGCAAGGACGTCATCAAGAGCGGCGGCGAATGGATCGGCTCGATCGACCTCGAGAACATCGCCATGGCGCACCCCGCCGTGGCAATGGCCGCGTGCATCGCCGCCAAGCACCCGAAGTGGGACGAGCGCCCCCTGCTGGTGGTGATGAAGAAACCCGGCGCCGAGGTCACGAAGGAGGAGTTGCTGGCCTTCTTCGAGGGCAAGATCGCCAAGTGGTGGACGCCCGACGACGTGGTCTTCGTCGACGCCATCCCGCTGGGCGCCACCGGCAAGATGCAGAAGAACAAGTTGCGCGACCAGTTCAAGGACTACAACCTGCCGACGGCTTGAGGGTCCCCGCCTCGGCCGGCGCCTGGGTCGCCTCAGATCCGGCTCGCCCCGGGAAGCGGGTCGACGGCGCGGCCCGGCGGGCACAGCACGAGTGCGCCGCGGGCACTGGCGTGATAGTCCAGCTCCCCGGCCGGCCCGCGCAGACGCACCCTGTAGCCCGGCACCAGCGCCTGCGTGTAGGCCATGCCCGGCTGCGGGCAACCCAGGCTGCCGTCGGCCCAGGTGACGCTGTCGGCACCGATCAAGGCCAGCGACTCGGCAGCCCAGCCCGTGCGGCGGGCAGCGTCGGCGCGGGCGGCGAGCACGACCTCGTCCAGGCCCAGGCCTGCGGCGCCGGGTGCAGCCGGTGGCTGGCCGCCGGCGTCGGCTACACAGGCGCAGGCCAGGAGGCTCACCAGGCTGCTCATGATCGTGGTCCGCAAACGCATGCCGCATCATGCACCGTTTGCCACCTTGGGCGCAGCGCCCCGCAGCGCGGTCTGCGGCGCCATCGCCGGCGCGCGCCTCCACCACGCTGCGTGCCGGCCGTGGTTGAATGCATGCTGCAGGTGCGGCCTTGGCCGGGCTGCAAGAAATGACAGGAGACGACATGCCCAGATTCGCTGCCAACCTCTCGATGCTGTTCACCGAAGTGCCGCTGCTCGAGCGTTTCGAGCGCGCGGCGCGGGCCGGTTTTTCCACCGTCGAGATGCAGTTTCCCTACGAAGCACCAGCCGCGGTCATCCGCGACCGGTTGCTGGCCAACCGCCTGAAGATGGTGCTGCACAACCTGCCTGCCGGCGACTTCGCGGCCGGCGACCGCGGCCTGGCCTGCGACCCGGCGCGCGTGGCCGAATTCCGCGCCGGTGTGCCCAAGGCCGTCGAGTACGCCACCGCGCTCGGCGTGCCGCAGCTCAACTGCCTGGCCGGCAAGGCACCGGCCGGCGTCGACGACGCCAGCCTGCGCCGCACCTTCGTCGACAACGTGCGCTTTGCCGCCGCCGCCCTCAAGGAGGCCGGGTTGAAGCTGCTCATCGAGCCCATCAACAACTACGACATTCCCGGCTTCTGGCTCAACCGCACCGCGCTGGCGATCTCGGTGCTGGACGAGGCCGGCGCCGACAACGCCTACGTGCAGTACGACATCTACCACGCGCAGCGCTGCGAAGGCGAACTGGCAACGACGATGAGCAAGTACCTGGCGCGCATAGCCCACATCCAGGTCGCCGACAATCCGGGGCGCAACGAGCCGGGCACGGGCGAGATCAACTACCCCTTCCTGTTCGCGTACCTCGACCGCATCGGCTACCAGGGCTGGATCGGCTGCGAATACAAACCCGCCGGCAGCACCGAGGCCGGCCTGGGCTGGCTGGAACAGGCCCGCCGCACCCTGCGCGCCACGACCTGAAGCCAGCTGGAAAGAGAGACCCCCGAGATGACAACGACCCCCCTCAAGCTCGGCTTCATCGGCCTGGGCATCATGGGCACGCCGATGGCGGGCCACCTGCGTGCTGCCGGGCACGCACTGTTCGTGGCCACGCGCAGCCGGGTGCCGCAGGCGCTGCTGGACGCCGGCGCGGTGCGCTGCGCCAACGCGAGCGAAGTGGCCGCAGCGGCCGACATCGTCTTCATCATGGTGCCCGACACGCCCGACGTCGAGGCGGTGCTGTTCGGCGACAAAGGCGTGGCCAGCGGCCTGAAGGACTCCGCATGTGGCGCCGACGGCCGCGTGGGCAAGCTGGTCGTCGACATGAGCAGCATCTCGCCGCTGGCGACCAAGGACTTCGCCGGCAAGATCAAAGCGCTGGGCTGCGACTACCTCGACGCGCCGGTGTCCGGCGGCGAGGTCGGCGCCAAGGCGGCCACCCTGACGATCATGGTCGGCGGCACCGACGCGGCCTTCCAGCGCGCGCTGCCGCTGCTGCAGCTGATGGGCAAGAACATCACGCTGGTCGGCGGCAACGGCGACGGCCAGACGACCAAGGTGGCCAACCAGATCATCGTCGCGCTGAACATCGCCGCGGTGGCCGAAGCGCTGGTCTTCGCCAGCAAGGCCGGCGCCGACCCGGCCAAGGTGCGGCAGGCGCTGATGGGCGGCTTCGCTTCCAGCCGCATCCTGGAGGTGCACGGCGAGCGCATGATCAAGCGCACCTTCAACCCGGGTTTTCGCATCGGGCTGCACCAGAAGGACCTCAACCTGGCGCTGCAGGGCGCCAGGACCCTGGGCGTGAGCCTGCCGCAGACGGCCAACGCGGCGCAGCTGATGCAGGCCTGCGCCGCCAACGGCATGGCCGATCTCGACCATTCGGCGCTGGTGCGCTCGCTGGAGATCATGGCCGCACACCAGGTGGCGCCGGGCTGAGGCCTGTCTCTCCACACCCAGGAATCTGCACCGATGTGAACTGTATGGCCCCCTCTCCCACTTGTGGGAGAGGGGGCAATGCCCGCGGTTCCTGGTTACAAGCCAGCGCCGCCAAGCGGCGCATAGGTCTCTCCCACGAGTGGGAGCGCGAGAAAGCCAAGCCCTTGGCGTGAGCGCTGAACCCAATAATCAGGCGCCATGAGCGCCCACCCGTCGATCCGCGCCACGCTGCGGCACCTGCCGTTCCGCGCGCTGCTGTCGGGCGGCACGGTGTACTTCGTCGGCAATGCGATGCAGGTCATGGCCACGGCCTGGCTGGTGCTGGAGATCAGCGGCTCGTCCTTCCTGGCCGCGCTGGTGCAGACCGCGGTGTTCCTGCCGATGTTCCTGCTCGCCCTGCCCGCCGGCGTGATGGCCGACACCACCGACCGCCGGCGCCTGATCCTGGTCGCGCTGGCGGTGCAGGTGGCGGTGGTGTCGCTGCTGGCGCTGCTGGTGCTGGGCGGCTGGGCGGGTGCGGCGACGCTGCTGGTGCTGACCTTCACCGCCGGCTGCTGCACGGCGATGCTGTCGCCGGCGTGGAACTCGGCCATCGTCGACGTCGTGCCGCGCGACGAACTGCCGCAGGCCATCACCGCCATCGGCATCTCGTACAACGCCGCGCGCGCGCTCGGGCCGGCGGTGGCCGGCTATGTCTTCGCTCACGCCGGCAGCGGC
Source organism: Rubrivivax sp. (assembly GCA_014859905.1). Classification (GTDB taxonomy): domain Bacteria; phylum Pseudomonadota; class Gammaproteobacteria; order Burkholderiales; family Burkholderiaceae_C; genus Rubrivivax. The sequence continues at coordinate 64 of JACZKT010000714.1, read as the reverse complement.
TGGGTCTTCGTGCTCGCGGTGGCCGGCGTCGTCGTGCTGTTCGAGGCCGTGCGGCGCCATCCGC
>JACZKT010000713.1 GCA_014859905.1 Rubrivivax sp. | reverse complement strand
GCGTTCGTGGTTGCCGACGGTCTGTCGGCGCTGGCCATCCACCAGAACGCCGCGCCGCTGCTGCAGGCCGTGCTACCGCGCTTGGCCGCCGACGATCCACCCTGGCGCGTGGCCCCGGTGGCCATCGTCGAGCAGGGCCGCGTTGCGGTGGGCGACGAAGCCGGCGCCGCGTTGCACGCCGACGCCGTGGTGGTGCTGATAGGCGAACGCCCCGGCCTCAGTTCACCCGACAGTCTGGGTCTGTACCTCACCTGGGGCCCGCGCCCGGGCCGCACCGACGCCGAACGCAACTGCATCAGCAACGTGCGGCCGGCCGGCCTGTCCGCCGAAGCCGCAGCCGCCAGGCTGCAGCGGCTGCTGTCACAAGCGCGCCGGCGCCGGCTGAGCGGTGTGGCCCTCAAGGACGAATCCCCTGCGGGGTCGCTGGCCGGCGCCAACAGCGTGCTGCTCGGCCCGCCGACCTCGCCAGCCTGTCCACCTCCTACACCACAGGAAACCCGATGAACGACCTGCCCCGCGACCCGCTGGTCGCTCTTCCCCGTGACCGCCTGGTCGCCCTGCTGCGCGAGATGCCCAAGGCCGAGCTGCACATCCACATCGAAGGCTCGCTCGAGCCCGAACTGATCTTCAAACTGGCGCAGCGCAACGGCGTGGCGCTGGCCTACCCGAACGTCGAGGCCTTGCGCGCGGCCTACGCATTCAGCGACCTGCAGAGCTTCCTCGACATCTACTACGCCGGCGCCAGCGTGCTGCTGAAGGAGGCCGACTTCTTCGAGATGGCGTGGGCCTATTTCGAGCGCGCCGCCGCCGACAACGTGGTGCACGCCGAACTCTTCTTCGACCCGCAGACGCACACCGCACGCGGCGTGGCCATCGAAGACGTGATCGTCGGGCTGGCCCACGCCTGCCGGCGCGCCCATGCCGAACTCGGCATCAGCGCCAGCCTGATCCTGTGTTTCCTGCGCCACCTGAGCGAAGACGCCGCCTTCGCCACGCTGGAGCAGGCGCTGCCCTACCGCGACCACTTCATCGGCGTCGGCCTGGACAGCAGCGAGCGCGGCCACCCGCCGGAGAAGTTCGCGCGTGTCTTTGCACGCTGCCGCGAGCTCGGCCTGCACGTCGTGGCGCACGCCGGCGAGGAAGGCCCGCCGGCCTACATCTGGAACGCGCTGGACGTGCTCAAGGTCGAGCGCATCGACCACGGCGTGCGCTGCGTCGAGGACCCGGCGCTGGTGCAGCGCCTGGCCGCCGAACGCATGCCGCTCACGGTGTGCCCGCTGTCCAACGTGAGGCTCCGCGTCTACGGCTCGATGGCCGAGCATGCCCTGCCGGCACTGCTCGATGCCGGGCTGTGCGTCGTGCTCAACAGCGACGACCCGGCCTACTTCGGCGGCTACATCAACGAGAACTTCGTCGCCGCCTTCGAGGCACTGCCGCAGCTCGATGCGCGCCACGCCTACACGCTGGCACGCAACAGCTTCGAGGCCAGCTTCGCACCGGCGGCAGACAAGCAACGCTGGCGGCGCGAACTCGACGCGGTGTTCACGCGGCTGGCGGGGTGAGCCGCAGGGACGTCATGCATGGCACGCAGCAGGCACGAGAGACGCGGATGAGCGGCGCCTTCAAGCCCTATCCCGTCGTCGCCGCACGCCACGACGCGGTGCTGCCGCCGCGGCGTGCATGACGACTTCGGCTAAGGCAGTGCGTTTCGACGATGACTGCATGTGGGTCCATCTGGGCGACGGCCGGGTCATTTCGGTTCCCTTGGCCTGGTTCCTGCGGCTGTTGGCAGCCATGCCCGAACAGCGCTCTCAGTTCGAGCTCAGCCCGTCAACACGCGGCTGTGCACGACGATGACGGCGGTCGGCGAGACCGATGCGAAGGTGTTCCCGGCGCGCTTCGCGCTGCTGGCCATGACGCGGCTGGGCGAGCGCGAGGCGGTCGAAGCCTTGATCGACGCGGTGGCCGAGGGCATCGGGGAGAGGCGCTCGCGGGCCGGGTGACCGCGACTTCCAGGCTGTCGACAAGAGGTGGGCTGGCCGCTGGCGGTGCTTTGGGAGCGGCCTGATGGATGGGCGCGAACGTCAATCAAGGGTGGTACAGCCGACCACTGCGCAAGGCTGCTCGGCGGTGGCTCCCGGCGCTTAGGAAAGTCTTGCCATAGTGCCATCATGCAGTTCCAGTCGTTCAAGCATCAAGAGGATCACGTCGCGAATGACCGGTCTCACGGTACTGCGGACGTAGGCGCGGCACGTTGGCCCGCTGGGGGTTCGAATCAGCGCAGCAGATTCTCGATCAGCGTGGCCATGCCCATGCCCGAACCCAGGCACATGCTGATGACGCCATAGCGCCCACCCGTGTCAGCCAGGTGGTGCATGGCGGTGATGCTCATTCGGATGCCGGTGGCCCCGGGGGGGTGGCCGATGCTGATGCCGCCGCCGTACAGGTTGGTGCGCTCGCGCGGAATGCCCAACTGCGCTTCGGCGTGCAGGTTCACCACCGCGAAGGCTTCGTTGATCTCCCAGTAGTCGATGTCGGCCACGGTGAGGCCCGTTCGGTGCATCAGCTTGGCAATGGCTGGCACCGGGCCTGCGCCCATGATCTCGGGCGCCACGCCCACCACCGCCCAGTCCACCAGCCGCGCCTGGAGCGGGATGCCGGCCGCCTGTGCCGCGCTCTGGCGGGCCACCACCAGCGCCGCGGCGCCATCGGTCACGCCGCTTGAATTGCCGGCCGTGACTTGGCCCAGGCCGTCCTTGCGGAAGGCGGGCTTCAGGCTGGCGAGCTTCTCGCGCGTGATCGCGGGCCGCGGGAATTCATCGTGTTCGAAGCGCCGCGTGCCATGCCTGCCATCGGGCACGTCGATCGCAGTGATCTGTCGCGCCAGGAAGCCTGAGGCTATCGCCAGCCCGGCGCGTTGCTGGCTCATCAAGCTCCAGTCGTCCATGGCTTCGCGGCTGTAGCCGAAACGCGCAGTCAGGTTCTCGGCCGTGTCGCCCATCAGTTCTTTCGTGAACGGGCAGCGGTAGATGTAGTCCAGCCCGTCGACAAACTCGAACGGCCCGCGCTGCGCGCCCCATCGAACCTTGTGTGCCAGGTAGGGCACGCGGGAGAAGTTTTCCCCGCCGGCGGCCACCGCTATCTCGCTGTGGCCGGACTGGATCTGCTGCGCCGCGCTGATGATGGCCTGCGAGCCCGTGCCGCAGGCGCGCACCACGCCCAGCGCCGAGCTGTCTTCGGGCAGGCCGGCGTTGAGCGCGATCTTGCGGCTGACGAAGAGGGCATCGTGGTCCACCTGAGCGGTGGCGCCGAAGACGAGGTGGTCGACCTGTCGGGCTTCGAGCCCCGCGCGCGCCAGACTGGCCTGGACCACATGCACGCCCATGGTGGAAAGCGGCACTTCGCGCAGGCTCTTGCCGAAGTCGCCGAACGGGGTGCGTGCGCCGGAACTGAGGATGACTTCATTCGAGCTCATAGGGGCAGATGTCGTAGCGACATGAGGGTTTGCGATGACTGCGGACTATAAACAAGTCGAGTTGTTTAGAAAACAATTGATTGTTAAGATCGCAAGGCAAGCCACGCCCCTCTTGCCGACGACGCGCAGCGCCCGAGAACGCTTGGCGGCACCAACACCCCAATATGGAGACCCTTCATGGCCCATTTTTCCCGATCACCCACACGGCGTCAGGCGCTGGCCTTGGCAGCGCTGGCGGCTGTCGCTGTGCACGGGTCTGCCAACGCGCAGGCGACGTGGCCCGACAAGTCCGTCCGGCTGGTGGTGGGGTTCCCACCCGGAGGCGGCGTGGATGTCATGGCGCGCATCGTCGCGCAGCCTTTGGGCGATCTGCTCGGGCGCCAAGTCGTGGTCGACAACAAGCCCGGGGCGGCCAGCAACCTGGCCATGGTCGAAGTGGCGCGGGCGCCGGCGGACGGCTACCACATCCTCATCGGCCCCACCACGGTGGAATCGGCCAATCCCTTTTTGTACAAGGCGGCGGCCACTCCGGCGGCCGATCTGCTGCCAGTGGCCGGCATCGGGCGCTATCAGCTGCATCTGGTCGTGCGGCCGGGGTTTCCGGGCAAGGACCTGGCCGAACTCATCACCTACGCGCGCGCCAATCCGGGCAAGCTCACCTATGCCTCGGCGGGCGCCGGCACCACGCCGCACCTGATCAGCGAGTTGTTCCTGCAGCAAGCAGGGATCCAGGTGTTGCATGTGCCTTATCGCGGTTCGGCACCGGCCTTGCAGGCGGTGATGGCGGGTGAAACCGACTTCGTGATGGACCCCGGCATCTCCTTCCAGCATGTGCGCGCCGGCAAGGTGTGGATGTTCGGCGTGGCCAGCACAGCCCGTTCACGCCAATTCCCCGACGTGCCCACGATGACCGAAGGCGGCGTGCCGGGCCTGGAGTTCGACACCTGGGTGGGCCTGTGGGCGCCGTTGGGCACGCCCGAGGATGTGCGCAGCAAGCTGGCCAAGGCGGTGGCCCAGGTGTTGTCGAAGGCCGAGGTGAAGCAGAAGATGCAAGCCCTCAACGGCGAGGCCCTGTTCATGGACACGGCCGAGTACCGCAACCTGCTTGGCCGCGAGACGCGTGCCTTTTCGGCCCTCATCAAGAACCGCAAGATCGTGCTGGAGTGACCGCAGTCTGAACGGTTCATTGCCCGGCTCACCATGAAGACCCTCTACCAGGCCTTTGCCGCGGTGCGCCAGCGCGCACCCGAGCGGCCCTTCCTGGCGCAATCGGCGTTGTCCGGTGGGGGCCAGTGGAGCTACGAAGCGGCGGGCCGGGAGGTTGATGCGCTGGCCGCGCGCTACCGGGCGGCAGGGTGGGGTG
>JACZKT010000712.1 GCA_014859905.1 Rubrivivax sp. | reverse complement strand
ACACCGGCGAGTTGCTGGCCGCAGTGGCGGCGCTGGCGCCACAGAGCCCGTCGAGCCTGGCGGTGCTGCGTGGGCAACAGACGCTGGAGCTGCCGGTCGTGGTGGCCGAGCGGCCGCGCCTGATGCAGCAGGAAGAGCGCTAGCCGGCCAGGCACTGCGCGTGGAAGCGCAGGTGGTCTTCGATGAAACTGGCGATGAAGTAGTAGCCGTGGTCGTAGCCGGCGTGGCGACGCAGCGTCAGAGGCTGCGCCGCGGCGTCGCAGGCGGCCTCGAAGGTTTCGGGGCGCAATTGTTCGGCGAGGAACTTGTCGGCCAGGCCCTGGTCGACGAGGATGCCCTGCGGGTAGGGCGTGCGCGCCCGGCGCATCAGCGCACTGGCGTCGTGGGCGTCCCAGGTGCCGCGGTCCGCGCCCAGGTAGAGGCCGAAGGCCTTGGCACCCCAGGGGCAGCTGGCTGGCGCGGCCATCGGCGCGAAGGCCGACACCGAACCGAACAGACCCGGGTGGCGCAGCGCCAGCGTCAGCGCGCCGTGGCCGCCCATCGAATGGCCGCACAGGCCCAGGCGCGACGAGTCGGCACCGAAGTGGTCCACCACCAGCGTGCGCAGTTCGTGCACGAGATAGCTTTCCATGCGGAAGTGGCGCGCCCACGGCGCGGCCGTGGCGTCGAGGTAGAAGCCGGCGCCGTGGCCGAAGTCCCATTCGGCGTCGGCGCCGGCAATGCCGGTGCCGCGCGGGCTGGTGTCGGGCGACACCAGCATGAGGCCCAGCTCGGCGGCCACGCGCTGCGCGCCGGCCTTGATGGCGAAGGTCTCTTCGCTGCAGGTCAGGCCGGCCAGGTAGTACAGCGTGGCGCGTGGCGGCCCCTGCGGCCGGTAGACGGCGAACTGCATCGGCAGGCCGATGGTGGCCGAGTCGTGCCGGTACAAGCCCTGCACGCCGCCGAACGAGGCGTGTTCGGAGAGCAGTTGCGGCATCAGAACACGACCACCGAGCGGATCGACTCGCCGCGCTTCATGAGCTCGAAACCCTGGTTGATGTCTTCCAGCGCCAACCGGTGCGTGATGAGTTCGTCGATGCGGATCTTGCCGTCCATGTACCAGTCGACGATCCTGGGCACGTCGGTGCGGCCGCGCGCGCCACCGAAGGCCGAACCGAGCCAGACGCGCCCGGTGACGAGCTGGAACGGCCGCGTGCTGATTTCCTGGCCCGACTCGGCGACGCCGATGATCACGCTCTTGCCCCAGCCGCGGTGGCAGCACTCCAGCGCCTGGCGCATGGTGGTGGTGTTGCCGATGCATTCGAAGCTGTAGTCGGCGCCGCCACCGGTGAGCTGCACCAGGTGGTCGACCAGGTTCTCGTGGTCCTTGGGATTGACGAAGTGCGTCATGCCGAAGCGCCGCGCCATGGCCTCGCGCGCCGGGTTGATGTCGACGCCGATGATCTTGTCGGCACCCACCATCCTGGCGCCCTGGATCACGTTCAGACCGATGCCGCCGAGGCCGAACACGACCACGTTGGCACCGGCCTCGACCCGCGCCGTGAACAGCACCGCGCCGATGCCGGTGGTGACGCCGCAACCGATGTAGCAAACCTTGTCGAAGGGCGCGTCGTCGCGGATCTTCGCCAGTGCGATCTCGGGCACCACGATGTGGTTGGCAAAGGTGCTGGTGCCCATGTAGTGGAAGACCGGCTTGCCGTCGATGCTGAAACGGCTGCTGCCGTCGGGCATCAGTCCCTTGCCCTGCGTGCCGCGGATGGCCGTGCACAGGTTGGTCTTGCGCGACAGGCAGCTCTTGCACTGCCGGCATTCCGGCGTGTAGAGCGGGATCACGTGGTCGCCGGGCGCGAGCGAGGTGACGCCGGCGCCGACCTCCATCACGATGCCGGCGCCTTCATGGCCCAGGATGGACGGGAACAGGCCTTCGGCATCGGCGCCCGACAGCGTGTACCAGTCGGTGTGGCAGATGCCGGTGGCCTTGACCTCGACCAGCACCTCGCCCGGCTGCGGGCCCTGCAGGTCGACGGTTTCGATCGTGAGCGGAGCGTTGGCCTGCCAGGCCACGGCGGCGCGGGTCTTCATCGGGAGTCTCCTGAATGCGGTGGCTGGGGACGGGCCGGCGGCGCTACAGGAGCAGCGCCAGGCGCTCGAGGATCAGCACGGCGAAGAAGCCCAGTGCGGCGATCACCGTCCACTTGACGATGAGCACGCCGCGCCGGCGCCACTGCAGCTGGCTGGTGCCGATGTACATCGCGAAGCAGAGCACGCCGGCCACCAGCAGCAGGCCGAAGACGAGGCGGAACAGCAGCATGCGCGACGATCACCAGGCCGGAGCGAGCTCGGCGAAGCCGCGCGGCGCATCGGCCTCGCGCTCGAAGCTGACGACCTCGAAGGCCGTCTCGTCGGCCAGCAGCTTGCGCAGCAGCTTGTTGTTGAGCGCGTGGCCGCTCTTGAAAGCGGTGTAGCTGGCCAGCAGCGGCTTGCCGGCGATGTGCAGGTCGCCGATGGCGTCGAGGATCTTGTGCTTGACGAACTCATCGTCGTAGCGCAGGCCTTCGGTGTTGAGCACGCGGTAGTCGTCGACCACGATCACGTTGTCCATGTTGCCGCCCAGCCCGAGGCCGCGCGTGCGCATCATCTCCACGTCCCTGGTGAAGCCGAAAGTGCGGGCGCGCGCGATGTCGCGCTTGTACTGACCGGAGCCGAAGTCGAACTCCACGCGCTGTCCGGTGGCGTCCACCGCCGGGTGTCCGAATTCGATCTCGAAGCTGAGCTTGTAGCCGTGGTAGGGCTCGAGCCGCGCCCACTTCAGGGTCGCGCCTTCGCCTTCGCGCACCTCCACCGTCTTCTTCACGCGCAGGAAGCGCTTGGGCGCGTTCTGCAACTCGATGCCGGCGCTTTGCAGCAGGAAGACGAAACTCGCCGCCGAGCCGTCGAGGATCGGCACCTCTTCGGCGGTGATGTCGATATACAGGTTGTCGAGCCCGAGGCCGGCACAGGCCGACATCAGGTGTTCGATGGTCTGCACCTTGGGCGCGCCGGGGTCGCCGCCGGGGCTGATGGTGCTGGCCATGCGCGTGTCGCTGACCGCGGTGGCACTGACGGGAATGTCCACCGGCACCGGCAGGTCGGTACGGCGAAAGACGATGCCGGTGTCGGGCGGCGCCGGGCGCAGCGTGAGCTCGACCTTCTGCCCGCTGTGCACGCCCACGCCGACGGCACGGGTGAGCGACTTGAGGGTGCGCTGCTGGATCATCGAGCGATTGTCCCGCGGTTCGGTTGGCGCGTGGCCTCAGAGGTGAATTCGGCCTTGCCGCGGGTGGTTCCGCCGGCTGTTTGCGGATCGGCCTGCCGAGGCGGTGGCAGTAGCGCCACCAAAGGCACCGCTTCGGCACGGTCAGCGAGGCGGTAGCGCCGTTCACCCGGGTAGACGACGTACAGCGCATCCAGCGCCAGGTCATGCAGGGCGGTGCGCATCGACGGCGTGAGGGTGGGCGCGTCGGCGCGCTTGATCTCGACACCGACGCGCCGGCCGTCCTTGAACAGCAGCAGGTCCAGTTCAGCGCCGGCGTGCGTGGCCCAGAAGAAGGCCTCGTCGGGCTGCGCGATGCGCAGCACCTGCTCGACGACGAAGCCCTCCCACGAAGCGCCGACCTTCGGGTGCAGCGACAGCGCGCCGGCATCGCCGATGCCCAGCAGCTCATGCAGCAGGCCGCTGTCGCGGAAGTAGACCTTGGGCGACTTGACCTGCCGCTTGCCCAGGTTCTGATGCCAGGGCTGCAGCTGGCGCACCATGTACAGCTGCGACAACCAGTCGAGGTAGCGGCGCACGGTCGATTCATTGTTGCCGAGTGCACGTGCCAGGTCGGCGGCGTTCCAGACCTGGCCGTGCAGATGCGCGAGCATCGACCAGAAGCGCTGCATGGCCGGCGCCGCCACGTTGATGCCCAACTGCGGCATATCGCGCTCGATCACGGTGCGCATGAAGTCGCGCCGCCATTGCCGGCTGGCAGCGTCGTCGGCAGCGGTGTAGGAGCGGGGGTAGCCACCGCGCCACCACAGGGCGCCCTGCGCCGCCGGCCCCGTTTCGGCGAGCGTGAAGCCGCCGACCTCGATGACCTCCACGCGCCCGGCCAGCGACTCGCTGGTCTGCCGCAGCAGCTGCGGCGACGCGCTGCCCAGCAGCAGGAAGCGCGCCGGCGTCTGCGGCCTGTCGATCAGCACCCGCAGCGCCTTGAACAGCTCGGGTGCACGCTGCACCTCGTCGATGACGACCAGGCCGCGCAGTTCGCGCAAGGCCGTCATCGGCTGGGCCAGCTGGGCCTCGACGGCGGGGTCTTCGAGATCGAAGTAGTGCGGCGAGCCGGGGGCCACGAAGGCGCGTGCCAGGGTCGTCTTGCCCACCTGGCGCGGACCCAGCAGCACGGCCGCCGGGCTGCGGGCGAGCGCAGTCCTCACTTGCAGCAGCAGGGTAGGTCGTTCCAGCACCCGCGGATATTACCTTGAAATTCCCGCTTGTATAACGGGAATTTCAAGGTCGACAGCGACACGCGGCCGCCGGCCGCGTCGGCCATCACCCGCTCGGACCCGCCCGGGCTCCTGCGCGACGCATGCGCACCGCCTGCGCCAGCGAGCCCAGCACCGGCTCGGTCTGCGCCCACGAGATGCAGGCGTCGGTGATCGACACGCCGTGGCGCAACGGCTGCTCGGGCAGCAGGTCCTGCCGGCCTTCCTCGATGTGGCTTTCGATCATCACGCCGACGATGCGCCTGTCGCCGGCAGCGATGCGCCTTGCGATGTCGGCCGCGATCTCGATCTGGCGCCGGTGGTCCTTGGCGCTGTTGGCATGCGAGACGTCGATCATGACCTGCTCGGGCAGGCCGGCGCCGCGCAGCGCGGCGCACGCCGCGTCGACCTGCTCGGCGCTGTAGTTCGGGTGTCTGCCGCCGCGCAGGATGATGTGGCAGTCGCGGTTGCCGCGGGTTTCGAAGATCGCGGCCTGGCCCATCTTGGTCATGCCCATGAAGGCGTGCTGCGCGGCAGCGGCGACGATGGCGTCGGCGGCGATCTTGACGCCGCCGTCGGTGCCGTTCTTGAAGCCCACCGGGCAGCTCAGCCCCGACGCCAGCTGGCGGTGGCTCTGGCTTTCGGTCGTGCGCGCACCGATGGCGCCCCAGGCGACGAGGTCGCTGATGAACTGCGGGCTCAGCAGGTCCAGGAACTCGGCGCCCACGGGCAGGCCCATCTCGACGATCTCCAGCAGCAGCCGCCGCGCCCGTTCCAGCCCCTCGTTGATGGCGAAACTGCCATCCAGCCGCGGGTCGTTGATGTAGCCCTTCCAGCCCACGGTGGTGCGCGGCTTCTCGAAGTAGGTCCGCATCACCACCAGCAAGGCGTCTTGCAGCGGTTCGGCGGCGGCCTTGAGCCGGGCAGCGTAGTCCAGCGCCTGGTCGTGGTCGTGGATGGAGCAGGGCCCGACGACGACGATCAGCCGGTCGTCGTGACCCCGCAGCACGGCTGCGATCGCAGCGCGGCTGCGCTCGACGAAGGCCAGCGTGGCCTCGGAGCCCGGCAGCTTCTCCAGCAGCAGCGCCGGCGTGATGAGCGGGCGCACGGCACCGATGCGCGTGTCGTCGGTGCGCGTGCTGTCGCGCGTGGCGGGATGCGGGCGAACTTCGTGGTCCTGGCGGGGAACGCTTGCATCGGTCTTGTCCATCCGTGAATTGTCGTTCGATCCCGGCCGCCCGCCGGCAGTCTAGACTTGGCGCCATCCGATGATCGACAAGACCTGCCCCGACCCCGCAGCCGCGCTGGCCGACGTGCGCGACGGCGCCACCGTGATGATCGGCGGCTTCGGCACCGCCGGCCTGCCCAACGAACTCGTGAGTGCGCTGCTGGCCCAGGGCGCGCGCGACCTCACCATCGTCAACAACAACGCCGGCAATGGCGAAACCGGTCTGGCCGCGCTGCTGGCTGCCGGCCGTGTGCGCAAGATCATCTGCAGCTTCCCGCGCCAGGCCGACAGCCACCACTTCGACCGCCTCTACCGCGCCGGCCGCATCGAGCTCGAACTCGTTCCCCAGGGCAACCTGGCCGAGCGCATCCGCGCTGCCGGCGCCGGCATCGGCGGCTTCTTCACGCCCACCGGCTACGGCACCGAACTCGCCCGCGGCAAGGAGACGCGCCAGATCGACGGCCGCATGTACGTCTTCGAGAGCCCGATCCACGCCGACATCGCGCTCATCAAGGCCGAGCGCGGCGACCGCTGGGGCAACCTCACCTACCGCATGACGGCACGCAACTTCGGCCCGGTGATGGCCATGGCAGCGAAGTGCACCATCGCCAGCGTGCACGAGGTCGTGCCGCTGGGCGCGCTGGACCCCGAGGCCGTGGTCACTCCGGGCGTCTTCGTGCAGCGCGTGGTGCGCATCGAACGCGCCGCCACGTCGGCCGGCGGCTTCAGCAACGCCGGGGCCGCAACATGAAGAAGTGGACGCGTGACGAGATGGCCCGGCGTGTTGCCCGCGACATCGCCGACGGTGCCGTCGTCAACCTCGGCATCGGGCTGCCGACGCTGGTGGCCAACCACCTGCCGCCTGACCGCGAGATCATGATGCACAGCGAGAACGGCGTCATCGGCATGGGCCCGGCGCCGCCGCCGGGCGAGGAAGACTACGACCTCATCAACGCCGGCAAGCAGCCGGTGACGCTGCTGCCGGGCGGCTGCTTCTTCCACCACGCCGACAGCTTCGCGATCATGCGCGGCGGCCACATCGACGTCTGCGTGCTGGGCGCCTTCCAGGTCTCGGGGCGCGGCGACCTCGCCAACTGGCACACCGGCGCCGCCGACGCGATCCCGGCCGTCGGCGGCGCCATGGACCTGGCCACCGGCGCCAGGAAGACCCTGGTGATGATGGAGCACACCACGAAGGCGGGCGCGCCGAAGATCGTCGCGGAGTGCACCTACCCGCTCACCGGCGTGGCCTGCGTCAGCCGCATCTACACCGACCTGGCCGTGCTCGACATCACGCCGGCGGGCCTGCGCGTGCTCGAACGCGTCGAGGGCCTGAGCCTGCAGGACCTGCAGGCGGTCACCGCGGTACCGTTGATGGGCTGAAGGCCCCCGGCAGCGGCACGGGCAGCGCCGCGGCGCTGCCGGGCGTTGCACCGAACCCGCTAAGAAAACCCTAAGCCGGCGGCGCGAGGATCCTGCCCAAGGAGCCCGCATGAAGCCGCAACACCGCCCACACCGTTCACTCCGCACGAGCAGCGCCGCCGCGCTGGTCGGCATCACGATCGTCCTGAGCTGCTTCAACGCCGCCGCGGCGACGCCGGCCGAACTGCTCGACGGCTACCGCAGCGCCGCCGGCGCCGTACCCGCCCCCGCGCGCGGGCAGAAACTCTTCACCACGCCGCAGGGCAGCGACTGGAGTTGCGCCTCGTGCCACGGCGCGGTGCCCACGCAGACCGGTCGGCACGCCGCCACCGGCAAGCCGATCGGTGCCCTCGCCCCGGCCTTCAACGCCGAGCGCTTCACCGACAGCGCCAAGGTCGAGAAGTGGTTCCGGCGCAACTGCAACGACGTCGCCGGCCGCGAATGCACCACGGCCGAGAAGGCCGACGTGCTGGCCTGGCTGCTGACGCTCAAGCCTTAGCCCGTGCCCGGCGCGACGGCTGCGCATCCGACCTCGCCCCCCCCCTTCATCGATCGGAGTCACCGCATGACACCCATGACACCTTCCTGGCGGCGCCCCGCCCTGCTGGCAACGCTGGCCGCCTTGGCACTGGGCACCACGGCCCGCGCCGACGACGACCGGCGTTCGCCGCCTGTGCCGCCATTGCCCAAATGCCAGCAGGAGTGCGCTGCCTGCCATGTCGCCTACCCGCCCGCGCTGCTGCCGGCAGCGTCATGGCAAAGGCTGATGTCGAACCTGCCACGGCACTTCGGCACCGACGCGTCGCTCGATGCAGCCACCGTCAAGGAACTCGGCAACTGGTTGAACCAGCACGCCGGTACGGCCAGGAAGGTGCGCCGTGACCCGACGCCGCCACCCGAAGACCGCATCACCCGTGCCGCGTGGTTCGTCAATGAACACCGCAAGGTGCCCGCCCCGACCTGGAAGCTGCCGGCGGTCAGGAGTGCCGCCAACTGCGCCGCCTGTCACATCCGCGCCGACGAAGGAGATTTCAGTGAACGCAACATCCGCCTCCCGCGCTGAGCTGCACGCGCCCCAGGGCAGCGCACGCCGGGTGCTGGTCTGGGACGCGCCGGTGCGCATCTTCCACTGGCTGACGGTGCTGAGCTTTGCCGGCGCCTACCTCACCGCCGAGAGCGAGCGCTGGCGTTTGCTGCACGTGACGCTGGGCTACACGATGGCCGGGTTGGTGGTCTTTCGCCTGCTGTGGGGCCTGGTCGGCACACGCCATGCGCGCTTCGCCAGCTTCGTGCGCGGCCCGGCCGCAGTGGCGCGCTACCTGGGCTCGCTGCTGCGCGGCAAGCCCGAGCACCACGCCGGCCACAACCCGGCCGGCGCGCTGGCCATCGTGGCCTTGCTCGGCCTGGCGCTGACCGTCACCTTCACCGGCTGGGCCACCTACGACGGCCTGTTCGGCGGCTGGACCGAAGACGCGCACGAAGCCGCCGCCAACGGCATGCTGGCCCTGGTGGGCCTGCACATCGCGGCGGTGGTGCTGGCCAGCCGGCTGCACCGCGAGAACCTCGTCGGCGCCATGGTCAGCGGCCGCAAGCTGGGCAGCCCGCAGGACGCGATCCGCCGCGCGTGGACCAGCGTGGCCACGCTGATGCTGGTGGCGGTGCTGGGCTTCTGGTGGCAGCAGTGGCAGGCTGCGCCGGCCGGCGGCTCGACCGTCGAGCGGCCCGTCGCGGCGGCCAAGGCCAGCCACGACAGGCATCACGACGACGACTGAGCGCCCGCCCCGGCCTGAGAGGTTGAGAGGCAATCCCATGCACCCGCGGGTGCATGGGATTGCCTCTCAACCTCTGAACCCGAACGCCACAATCCACCTCATGCGCATCCTGCTGGCCGAAGACGACACGCTGCTGGGCGACGGCCTGCGTGCCGGTCTGCGGCAGCGGGGCTTCCAGGTCGACTGGGTGCGTGACGGGGCCGCCGCCGAGCGTGAGTTGCGGGCCGAGCCCTATGCCGCTGCGGTGCTCGACCTCGGCTTGCCGCTGCTGGATGGGATCGACGTCCTCAGTGCGGTGCGGCGGGCAGGCGTGACATTGCCGGTGCTGGTACTGACCGCCCGCGACACGGTGCCTGATCGCGTGCGCGGCCTGGACACCGGCGCCGACGACTACGTCGTCAAACCCGTCGACCTCGACGAGCTCGCGGCGCGCTTGCGCGCCCTGGTGCGGCGCGCTCATGGACAGGTGCAGGAGCGGCTGGTGGCCCAGGACGTGGTGCTCGACCCGGCGGCGCGCAACGTGACCCAGGCCGGCGTCGCGGTGGCCCTGTCCACGCGCGAGTTCGACCTGCTGCAGGTGCTGATGCTGGGGGCCGGCCGCGTCTTGTCGCGCGAGCAGATCGAGCAGCAGCTGTACAGCTGGGGGCAGGAGGTCGAGAGCAATGCCGTCGAGGTGCACGTGCACCACCTGCGCCGCAAGCTCGGGGCCGCACTGATCCAGACGGTGCGCGGCGTCGGCTACATGCTGGTGCGCCATTGACCAGGCCGGCGCACTCGCTGCAGGGGCACCTGCTGGCCTGGGTGCTGGGTGTGGTGGCCAGTGTGTGGGTCGCCACGGCGGTCTTGACCTGGGTCGACGTCAGCGACGAACTCGACGAGCTGCTCGACGGTCACCTGGCACAGGCCGCGGCGCTGTTGGTGGTGCAGCAGGCCGGTGAAGTCGAAGACGACGACCGCACGCTGGATGCCCCCACGCTGCACAAGTACGCGCCGCAGGTGGCGTTCCAGGTCTTTCACGACGGCCGGCTGGCACTGCGCTCGGCCAACGCGCCCGCCTTGCCCATGGTCGAGCAGAGCAAGCGCTTCAAGTCGGGCTTCAAGACGGTGCGCATCGAAGGCACCGACTGGCGCGTGTTTGCCACCCATGGCGCCGAGCGCGATGTGCAGGTCTACGTCGGCGAGCAGCTGAAGTCACGCGCCGCCATCCTGTGGGCCGTGCTGCGCAGCACGCTGTGGCCGATGGCGGTGGCGCTGCCGCTGCTGGCGCTGGTGGGCTGGTGGGCCATCCGCCGCGGGCTGCTGCCGCTGCGGCGCCTGGGCGGCGTGTTGGCGGCGCGCCAGGCGCAGTCGCTGCAGCCCGTGGTGCTGGAGGATTCCCCCTCGGAACTGAACCCCATGGTCGACGCGCTGAATGGCTTGTTGCAGCGCATCGGCACGCTCATGGAAGGCGAACGCCGCTTCACCGCCGATGCGGCGCACGAGTTGCGCACGCCCATCGCCGCCATCCGCGCCCAGGCGCAGGTGGCGCTGTCCGAAGCCGACGCCGCGCAGCGCCACCATGCGCTGCAGGCGGCCCTCGACGGCTGCGACCGTGCGACACGACTGGTCGAGCAGCTGCTGACCTTGTCCCGGCTGGAAGCCCAAGCCGCAGCGTCCTCGCGCACGGTGGACCTG
>JACZKT010000711.1 GCA_014859905.1 Rubrivivax sp. | reverse complement strand
CCGAGGCTGCGCGCCGCCTTCAGGTGGCCCGGCGTGTCTTCGACCAGCACGCACTGCGCCGGGTGCACGCGCAGCCGTGCCGCCAGGCGGCGCAGCATGCGCGTGTCGGGTTTGGGCCGCAGCTGGCCGAACATGTGCATGTCCTCGATGGTGACGATCTGCTCGAAGCAGCGGGCGATGCCGAGCACGCCGAGCACGCGTGCGGTGTAGGCGGCCGGCGCGTTGGTCAGCAGCACCTTGCGGCCGGGCAGGCCTTGCAGTGCGGCCAGGTCATGGCGGTGGCCGCGCACACGATCCTCCAGCCCGGGGAGTTGGTGCGTGGCGTGCAGGAAGTGCCCCGCATCGACGCCATGGTGGCGTATCAGGCCGAGCAGCGTGGCGCCGTAGCGCAGCCAGTAGCGGCGGCGCAGCGCATTGGACTGATCCTGCGTCAGGCCCAGGTGCAGCTCGATATACGCCCCCATGGCCTCGTGGATGCCGGGCATGCTGGCGCGCGAGGCGTCGTGCAGCGTGTCGTCGAGGTCGAACAGCCAGACGGTGCGGGGGCCGCGCATCTTCGATCCGCTCTCAATGCGAGCGGATCATCGTGCCGTAGGCCTGGTCGGTCAGGATCTCGAGCAGCATCGCGTGCGGCACGCGGCCGTCGATGATGTGCACCGCGTTGACGCCGCTCTTGGCGGCGTCCAGCGCGCCGGCGATCTTGGGCAGCATGCCGCCGCTGATGGTGCCGTCCGCGAACAGCTCGTCGATCTCGCGTGCGCTCAGGTTGGTCAGCAGCTGGCCGGACTTGTCCAGCACCCCCGGCGTGTTGGTCAGCAGCATCAGCTTCTCGGCCTTCAGTACGGTCGCCAGCTTGCTGGCCACGAGGTCGGCGTTGATGTTGTAGCTTTCGTTGTACTCGCCGAAGCCGATCGGGCTGATGACGGGGATGAACTGGTCGTCCTGCAGGGCCTTGACGACGCTCGGGTCGATGGCGGTGATCTCGCCGACCTGGCCGACGTCGTGTTCCACCCGCGGGTCGTTCTTGTCCAGCAGCTTGAGCTTGCGCGCACGGATGAGACCGCCGTCGCGCCCGGTCAGGCCCACCGCCTTGCCGCCGGCGGCGTTGATGAGGCCGACGATGTCCTGCTGCACCTGGCCGGCCAGCACCCATTCGACGACTTCCATGGTCTCTTCGTCGGTGACGCGCATGCCCTGGATGAAGGTGCCCTTCTTGCCCAGCCTGGTGAGCGCCTCGTCGATCTGCGGCCCGCCGCCATGAACCACGATCGGGTTCATGCCCACCAGCTTGAGCAACACGATGTCCTCGGCAAAGTCCTGCTGCAGCGCGGGGTCGGTCATGGCATTGCCGCCGTACTTGATGACCAGCGTGTGGCCGTGGAAGCGGCGGATGTAGGGCAGCGCCTGGGCCAGGATCTCGGCCTGGTCGCGCGCGGTGATGTGGCCGAGATCGTGGTCGGTGGGGGCGGTCATGGCGGCTCGCGGGACGGTGGATGTGAAGATTGTAGGAAACTGCCGCTGCTGCGCCGGGAACCCGGGGCCGGCAAGCGAGTCTCAGACGATCAACTGTCAAGCTGCCGCGAGCAGCAGGAAAACCGAATGAAGAAAGCCCTGACCCTGTTTGCCGCACTCGCGGTGTCCATGCTGGCGCTGGCCCAGGTGCCGATGGCCAGCGGCGAGGTGACCAAGGTCGACAAGGCCAATGCTCGCGTCACGCTCAAGCACGGTGAGATCAAGCATCTGGACATGCCGCCGATGGTCATGGTCTACCGCGTGCGCCCGCCGCAGTTGCTGGACGACCTCGCCGTGGGTGACCGCGTGCGCTTCGCGGCCGAACGCATCGACGGCAATTACACCGTCACGGCGCTGTCGAAGGCGCCCTGACAGTTCGCTGGCATCGGCCTCGGGGGCCTGCGTCGTCGCCAGGGTGACGGCTGGCGACGCATTGCGCCACTACGATCGCTGGCTACGCCCACCGGAGTTGCCATGACCGCATCGCTCACCAGCCTCGTCAACCACCAGGTCCGCCTGGCCTCGCGCCCCGTCGGTCGGCCCACGGCCGAGAACTGGCAGTTCACGACCGAGCCGGTGGCCGAACCCGGCGCCGGTGGCGTGCTGGTCAAGACCCTGGCGCTGTCGCTCGATCCGGCAATGCGCGGCTGGATGAACGAAGGCAAGAGCTACATCGCGCCCGTGGGCATCGGCGAGGTCATGCGTGCCGGCGGTGTGGGTGTCGTCGTCGCCTCGCACAACCCGGCCTTTGCGGTGGCTGAACATGTCACCGGGGGGCTGGGCGTGCAGGAGTACTTCAGCGTCGCCGGCGACCAGCTCGCGCGCAGCGGCCTGGCCAGGATCGACCTGCGCCTGGGCACGCTGACGCAGTGGCTCAACGTGCTGGGCATGCCGGGCATGACCGCCTACTTCGGCCTCATGGACGTGGGGCAGCCGCAGCCGGGCCAGACCGTCGTTGTCTCCGGTGCCGCCGGCGCCGTGGGGCAGACGGTGGGGCAACTGGCCCGCATCAAGGGCTGCCGCGTCGTCGGCATCGCCGGCGGCCCGGCCAAGTGCGACTGGGTGGTGCGTGAACTCGGCTTCGACGCCTGCATCGACTACAAGGCACCGCCACCGCAAGGGGGTGGCTCGGCGGCCTCGCCGCAGGGTTCCGCCCACTGGGATCCCGTCAAGGCCGGCCTCAGGGAACACTGTCCGCACGGCGTGGATGTCTACTTCGACAATGTCGGCGGCGACATCCTCGACGCCGTGCTCGCCCGCCTGGCGCGCGGCGCGCGCGTCGTCATCTGCGGCGCCATCAGCCAGTACAACAACACGACCGCTGTGCAAGGACCGAAGAACTACCTGTCGCTGCTCGTCAACCGCGCGCGCATGCAGGGCATCGTCGTCTTCGACTACGCCGAGCGCTACCCGCAGGCCATCGCCGAGTTGGCCGGCTACGTGAAGGACGGCCGCATGAAGAGCCGCGAGGACGTGGTCAGGGGTGGCGTGGCGGCCTTCCCCGGCGCCCTGAACAAGCTCTTCAGCGGCGAGAACTTCGGCAAGCTGGTGTTGCAGGTCGCCGACTGACTGAGCCGCTGCCGGCGGCCGTGACGAACGCTCTGCCGGGCGCAGGGTCCGGGTGGCCTGCGGGGGCTAGAAGTGGATGCCGCGCATCATCTGCTGCATTGCCACCGCCTCGGCGCTGAGCCGCGGCCTGGCGTCCTTTTCGCCCTTGGCCGCCTCGCTGTCGGGGAACATGCGGAAGGCGGTGTTCATCACGATCTGCGCAATGCGCGGCGCGGCGGCGTGCAGCAGCTCGCCGGTGATGCCCAGGCGGGTGGCGATGCGCACGGGCTTGTGGATGCAGGCCTGGGCGATCATGTCGGCGGCCTCTTCGGGCGCCAGCGTGGGCACGTTCTGGTAGATCTTGGTCGGCGCGATCATCGGCGTGCGCACCAGCGGCATGTTGATGGTCGTGAAGGTCACGCCGAGGTCGGCGTATTCGCTGCTGGCGCAGCGCGTCCAGGCGTCCAGCGCCGCCTTGCTGGCGACGTAGGCGGAGAAGCGTGGCGCGTTGGTCAGCACACCGATCGAGCTGATGTTCACGACATGGCCCTTGCGCTTCTTCACCATGCCGGGCAGCAGTCCCATGGTCACGCGCAGGCAGCCGAAATAGTTCAGGTCCATCGTGCGCTGGAAGTCGTGGAAGCGGTCGTAGCTGCTCTCGATGGCGCGGCGGATGCTGCGGCCGGCGTTGTTCACGAGGAAGTCCACGCCGCCGTGTTCGCGCTCCAGCGTCTCGATGAACTCGCGGCAGCCGGCTTCGTCGGCGACGTCCACGCTGTAGCTGTGGACGCGGGCGTCCTTGCCAGCCGTGGCGCGGATCTGAGCCACCGCCTCGGCCAGCTTGTCCTCGCCGCGCGCGCAGATGATGGTGATCGCGCCGGCCTCGGCAAACTTCTGCGCCGCGGCCAGGCCGATGCCCGAACTGCCGCCGGTCACCAGCACCACCTTGCCGCCGACCGTGCCCTTGAGGCTGCGGTCGATGAACAGGTCGGGGTCGAGGTGGCGTTCCCAGTAGTCCCACAGCCGCCAGGCGTAGTCGTCCAGCCGGGGGCATTCGATGCCGCTGCCCGCGAGTGCAGCGTCGAGTTCGCGCCGGTCGTAACGGGTCGGGAAGTTGACGAAGGTGAGCATGTCGTCGGGCAGGCCCAGGTCCTTCATCACGGCGTTGCGGATGCGCCGCACCGGTGCCAGCGCCATCAACCCCTTCTTCACGCTCTTGGGGATGAAGCCCAGCAGCGCGGCGTTGATGAACAGGTTCATCTTGGGCGCGTGGGCGGCCTTGCTGAAGATGTCCAGCACGTCGCCGACGCGGTA
This sequence comes from Rubrivivax sp., assembly GCA_014859905.1. Taxonomy (GTDB): domain Bacteria; phylum Pseudomonadota; class Gammaproteobacteria; order Burkholderiales; family Burkholderiaceae_C; genus Rubrivivax. Next base: position 1,496 of record JACZKT010000711.1, on the reverse strand, counting down.
ACCCATCGGGTCCACCAGGTGGTAGCACTTGCCGTTCAGTGCGGCCTTGCCGTGGCTGAGGTGGTCGATGCAGCTGACCACGAAGTCCACCGGCACGATGTTGATGCGCCCGCCCTCGATGCCGACGCTGGGCATCCAGGGCGGCAGGATCTGCCGCATGCGCTGGATCAGCTTGAAGAAGTAGTAGGGGCCATCGATCTTGTCCATCTCGCCGGTGCTGCTGTCGCCCACCACCAGCGCCGGGCGGTACACCGTCCAGGGCACCTTGCACTCCTCGCGCACGATCTTCTCGCTCTCGTGCTTGGTCATGAAATAGGGGTGCTCGAGGCCCTCTGCCTCTTCGAACATGTCCTCGCGGAACACGCCTTCGTACAAGCCGGCGGCGGCGATGCTGCTGACGTGGTGCACATGCCGGGCAGCCACGGCCTTGGCGAACTCCACCATGTTGCGCGTGCCCTCGATGTTCACTTGCACCTGCGCTTGCTCGTCGGCGCCCAGGTCATAGACGGCAGCGAGGTGGTAGACGGCGTCGATCTGTCCCTTCAGCGCCTTGATCGTTCCTGCCGCCACGCCCAGCTTCTTCGACGTGAGGTCGCCACTGACGGGCAGCGCGCGCGTCTTGGACACGGCCCAGTAGTCGAGCAGCGCAGCGATCTTGCCTTCGCTGCCCGGCCGCACCAGGAAATGCACCTTGCTGCCAGGGCGCGCGAGCAGCGCCTTGACCAGGCGTTTGCCGATGAAGCCGGTGGCGCCGGTGACGAAATACTGCATGTCTGTCTCCTGTGTCGGGCAGCTCGATTCGGGTGGAAGCATAGAGCCGTCTCACTAGAGAATTAGGCTGCGTCCCCCAGGGGTCAACCCTATATTCCGCACCATGGCGCAAGGCATGCGAACTTGCGCTGCTCGTTCAATCGCACCGAAACACCAAGAGGATGCACCATGGTCAAGAAGATGAAGAGCACCACCACGGCTGGTCAGCAAAGCAGCCACCTCGCGGCGTCGGTCAAGGATTCGGCACAGCAGATCTGGCTGGCCGGCATGGGCGCATTCTCCAAGGCGCAGGAAGAGGGCACCAAGGTGTTCGAAGCCCTGGTCAAGGAAGGCATGAGCCTGCAGAAGAAGACCCAGGGTATGGCCGAAGACAAGATCAGCGAGGTCACGGGCAGGATGAGCGCCATGGCCGACACCGTCACCGCCAGGGCCGGCCAGAACTGGGACAAGCTCGAAGCCATCTTCGAAGCTCGTACCGCCAAGGCGATGGGCAAGCTCGGCGTGCCGACGGCCAAGGACGTGGACGCGCTGGTCAAGCGCGTCGATGCACTGGCCGCCGCGGTGGCCAAGCTGTCGCAAGCCGCTCCGGGCAAGGCGCCGCGTGCTGCCAAGACGGCGAAGGCTGCGCCGGCCAAGGCCAAGCCGGCTGCCAAGGCACCGGTGCGGCGCACGCGCAAGACGGCCGCGGCCTGATTGCAGGCCTGGCCCGGACCGTGCCGCTGCAC
>JACZKT010000710.1 GCA_014859905.1 Rubrivivax sp. | reverse complement strand
GCGCCTTCACTTGCTTGCGGTAGTTCGTGCACCCTGTGCACATCGTCAAGTGCGTACGTAGCGACACCTGCTCGCCCCATCTCAAGGGCCGTTCCAGGTCGGCGGAGCAGACCTCGGTCACTTCCTTGCAGCTCAGCATGTCGATCCCTCCGGGCGGCCCCAGCCGGTGTCCATGCAGCAACCTCGACCCGGCCGGGAGCACTTCAAGCGCCAGACTCCTTGGCCATGGTCCCAGCCGGGCGATCGTCCTTGCCAACGCACAATTTCGAGCGCATGCGTATGCTCGTTTGAAATCGAGCCGGATGCGGCCGTGAACGAATGGCCAAGCCCATCCACATGGCGCCTGGAACAGCGCTTGGACGACGAGCGACTCCAGTTCTCACACCGGGCGCCGATCCGGCTGTAAGGAATCGACCGACAGCCCGTCAAAGAGGGCAGACCATCACCCACAACCCATGCACGCCACCCTGCCCCTGCTCGTCCGTACCGACTTTCCGCCGCTGCGCCGCGGTGTCGTCGACACCCTCCAGGTCAACCTCGGCTACCGCTGCAACCAGAGCTGCCAGCACTGCCACGTCAACGCCGGGCCGAACCGCACCGAGGAGATGTCGCGCGACACCATCGACGCCGTCATCGCCTTCCTCGCCCTCAGCCCGGACGTGCGCACGCTCGACCTCACCGGCGGCGCGCCCGAGCTCAACCGGCACTTCCGGGCCCTGGTCGTCGCCGCCCGCTCGCGCGGCGTGCGCGTCATCGACCGCTGCAATCTCACGATCCTGGAAGAACCGGGCCAGGACGGCCTGGCCGAATTCCTGGCCGAGCATGGCGTCGAGATCGTGGCGTCGATGCCCTGCTACCTGCAAGACAACGTCGACCGCCAGCGCGGCAAGGGCACCTTCGACGCCAGCATCCGCGGCCTGCAGCGCCTCAATGCGCTGGGCTACGCCCGGCCGGGGTCCGGGCTGACGCTGAACCTGGTCTACAACCCCCAGGGCGCCACCCTGCCGCCGCCGCAGGCCGCCCTGGAGGCCGACTACAAGCGCCACCTGGAGCAGCATTTCGGCGTCGTCTTCAATCAACTCTTCACGCTGGCCAACATGCCGATCCAGCGCTTCGGTTCGATGCTGGTGTCCAAGGGCCAGTTCAACAGCTATATGCAGTTGCTGCGCAGCGCGCACCGCGAGGACAACCTGGCGCAGGTGATGTGCCGCAGCCTGGTCAGCGTCGACTGGCAAGGCTATGTCTACGACTGCGACTTCAACCAGCAGCTGGGCCTGCCGATGCGGGATGCCGGCAAGCCGCGACTGCACCTGAGCGAAATCACGGCCGGCGGGCTGGAAGACCAGGCCATCCGCGTCGCCGACCACTGCTTCGGCTGCACGGCGGGACAGGGGTCCAGCTGCGGCGGGGCCTTCGCCGAAACCACCGCGGCGGCGCCGACTTGCGGCACCTGAGCACCGGTCGCACCCGTTCGACTCTCAGCCACCTGGAAGGCACACGCGATGATTCGTTCGACCTCACGCCGCCGTGCGTGGTGCACGACCTGGACCTGCTGCCGCGGCTGGCCGAGCGCGCGATCGCGCTGCGCCACGGCATCGTGCTCGCCGACGTGGCCGTCACCGGGCACACGCCGGCCCAGCTCAAGGGCATGCTGACATGAGCGGGGCCGCGCCGGGACGGGTCTGCCCGCTGCGCTACCGCTACGGTGCCGCTGCCATCGCACGCGCCGAGGAACGGCATGTGCCCACGCTCTACGTCGTCGGCGGTCTGTACGGCAACCTGCCGGCGCTGGATGCCGTCGAAGCCATGGCGCGTGCCGAAGCGACGGCGGCCACGCTGTGCTTCAACGGCGACTTCAACTGGTTCAACGTCGCCGACGACGCGTTCGCCGAGATCAACCGGCGCGTGCTGGCCCACGACGCGATCCTGGGCAATGTCGAGGCCGAATTCGACGCGCCGTCGGACGACGCCGGATGCGGCTGCGCCTACCCCGCCAGCGTCGACGCCGGCGTCGTAGAGCGCTCCAACCGCATCCATCAGGCGCTCAAGGCCACCGCAACTCGGCATGCCGCGATCCGCCAGCGCATCGCGTTGTTGCCGATGTTCGCGCGCTACCGGGTGGCGGGCTGCCGCGTCGCTGTCGTGCATGGTGATGCCGATGCACTGGCGGGCTGGGGCTTCGACGTCAACGCGCTCGACGACCCGGCGGCACTGCCCTGGCTGCGTTCGTCCTTCCAGTCCGCTGGCGTTGACGTCTTCGCCAGCACCCACACCTGCCTGCCGGCGCTGCGCGACTCCGAGCTGGCGCCGGGGCGCCACGGCTGGGTCGTGAACAACGGCGCCGCGGGCATGCCCAATTTCAGCGGTGAGCTGGCGGGCCTGGTCACGCGCATCGCGGCCACGGCGTCGCCCTGGCCCGTGCTGCACGAAGTGCAGGTCGCCAGCGCCTTCGTCGCGCTGTTGCCGGTGCACTTCGACAACGCCCGCTGGCAGGCCGAGTTCCTGGCCCAGTGGCCCGCGGGCTCGCCGGCGTGGGCCTCCTACTTCGGCCGCATCACCCGGGGGCCGGCCTATGCGCCCGGGCAGGCTCTGCCACGGCAGTGGCAGGCCACCCCGCGCCAGACGAGCACTTTCTGAGAGGGGTTGCCACGAAACTCGAGGCCCTGGCTTTCGACACCGGCGGCACGGTGCTGGACTGGCATGGCGGGCTGGTCACGGCGCTTGCCGCCGTCGGCGCGGCCCAGGGCTCGACCGCCGACTGGCATGCGGTGGTCAACGACTGGCGCCGCCGTGCCATGAAAGGCATCGTCGGCCAGACCCAGGCCGCATTCAACATGGACGACGTGCACCGCCCGCTGTACGCAGGACGCTACGCCCGCCCCCGGATCGGGTAGTCCTTGGCGATGACGAACTGCAGCCCCTTCAAGAGCGACCCCAGGTCGGGGCGCGCGAAGGGCGCATTGGAGATGTCGATGATCTGTGCAGCGCTGTTTCATCAGGCGCTTGAACCCGGCATCGGGTGGGACGCCGCGCAAGCGCGACGGCGTCGGCAGGCGGCAGCTATTCATCAGCGGCGGCGCTGCGGGTGAGCCGCGGCATGGCGTCCGGCCAGCCAGTGGTCCACCGACAAAGCGCCGGGGCCGCGGGCCATGAGGTACAGCAGCACCGCCGCCCAGGTGCCGTGCGTGGCATAGGCGCCGGGGTAGACGAAGACCTGGATGACCAGCGTCATGACCAGCAGCGCCAGCGCCGACAAGCGCGTCGCCAGGCCGATCAGGAGCAGCAGCGGGAACACATGTTCGGCCAACGCCGCCATCGGTGCGGCCAGTTCCGGCGCGATGAACGGCAGCTTGTATTCGTCCTGGAACAGCGACACCGCCGAATCCGACAACCGCGGCCAGCCGAGAGCGAACTCGCCGGAGACGAAGTTGAGCACGAAACCCTCGACCTTGGTCTGCCCGGAATTCCAGAACACCGCGGCAACGGAGAAGCGCGCGATGAAGGCGATGGCGGTATTCGGGAGGCGCTCGAACAGGGCGATGGCCCCGGTCACCAGGCGCGCCAGTGGCGAGCCCGGGCTGCTGGACACACTGGCGGTTGCCGTGCGCGCGGCCGCGCCTGACGAGGTCGGGCTCATGAATCGTGTCTCCGCGGAAGGTGAAGGGACGTCAGCGCGCCGTGGCCCAGCAGCAGCGACAGCGTCGCCGTGAGGTCGAAGGCCGGCGTGGCGCCCGCCGCGATGGCGGCAGCGTCGCCCAGGCGGTGACCGTGCTGGATGGCCGCCACGAAGGCGGCGGCGCCTGCCGGGGCATTCAGCACCAGGACGTCGAGATCCTGGCGAACGACGATGGCGCACTCGGGCGCGCCGACATTCACCGCCTCGAGTTCACCGACACCCTGGTGCGCCGCCCACAGCGAGACCACGGCGTGCGGGGACTCGACCGTGCTCAACGACGGCTGGAAAGCTGCCTGCAGCTCGCCGATGCGGTCGCCACCGGCCGCCATGGCCATTCCCACGGCTTCGGCGGTCACCGCTTCGGCATCGGCCGCGTGATGGGCCCGCACACGCGCCGCTTCGAGCCGCGCGACATCGGCCAGGTACGGCACTGGCCGGGCCGGATCGAACTGCGCGATGAACTGCGGGAAGTCCTGGCCGTAGCACGCCAGCACACCTGACTGCGGCGGCGAGCAGCGCACGAAGATGCCGGCCATGGCGCGGAAGAAGGCTGCGCCGACGAGTTCCTGCACGACGGGGAAGGTCGCGGCCAGCGCGTCGACCAGCGAGGCGACGACGTTGTTGCGGTGCACCGCCAGACGCGCCTTGGGGTCGGAACCGTTCCAGGCGCACAGCCCCTCGGGGCAGGCGCGGTCCGGGTCCAGCAGCGCGGCCGCGAAGGCCGACTGGCTGACAGGGCTGCAGGGGCTGCGGGTCTGATCGCGCGTCATGAACCGCCCCAGCAGGTACCGCAACGCCGGCGTTCGGCATGCGCGGTCAGCATGTCTTCGGCGCGTCCGGCCTCGGCCAGCAAGGTCGACAGTGCGGGCACATCGTTGTCACGCTCCAGCAATGTCGGCACCGGTCCCAGCCGGTCGATGACCTGGGCATACAGGCCCCACACCGCGTCGTCCACCGGGCTGCCGTGGCTGTCGATCAGCAGCGGCGCGCCCGCCGCATCCTGGTCGCGCGCAAAGCCGGCGAGATGGACTTCGCCCACGGACGCCAGCGGCAGCTCGTGGAGACAGGCCAGCGCGTCGCGGCCATGGTTCGTGCACGAAACGTAGACGTTGTTGACGTCCAGCAGCAGGCCGCAACCGGTGCGCTGCAGCACCTCGCGCAGGAACTGGGTCTCGCTCAGGGTCGAGCTTTCGAACTCGACGTAGGTCGACGGGTTCTCCAGCAGCATGCGGCGCCGCAGCCGTTCCTGCACGCGGTCGATGTGGCGGCACACGCGGTCCAGCGTGGGCCGGTCGTAGGGCACCGGCAGCAGATCGTTGAAGAAGGTTCCACCGTGGCTCGACCACGCCAGGTGCTCGGAAAACGACGCCGGCTCGTAGCGCCGCACGAGCGCGGCCAGGCGGTCGAGGTGCGACTCGTCGAGCGCGCCCTCGCCACCGATCGACAGCCCCACGCCGTGCAGCGACAACGGGTAGTGCTCGCGGATGCGGCCCAGGTAGTGATGGAAAGGCCCGCCGTCGACCATGTAGTTCTCGGCGTGCACTTCGAAGAATCCGATGTCCGGACGCGTGGCCAGCACGTCGCGGAAGTGTTGCGGCTTCAGGCCGATGCCGGCGCGCCAGGGCAGACTGGCCGCGCCATCGGAAACACCGACCACGCCAGGCGCTCCCGCGCCGAACGCAGCCACCGAGCCGCTCAGGGTGTGCGATGCTGCGTTCGACATGGCCGGTGGCGTGGAGGTCGCTTCAGGCGCGATGGCTCAGGCCTTCTTCTCGGCCTTGAAGGCCTTGAGCTGGCCGAAGCCGGTGGGCGAGGTCTTGGAGACCGTCTTTTCGCAGCTACCCTTGGGCACCAGCGACCAGGCGTTGGACTGGTAGTCGACCTTGGAGGTGCCGGCGCAGGTGGTGCCGGGACCGGCGGCGCAGTCGTTCTTGCCCTTCAGGGCCACGCCGTAGCAGTGCTCCTTGTCGGCCGACTGGGCGGCGGCAGGCATGGCGGTGAACGCGGCTCCGAGCGCCATGGCCAGGGCGACGGCGGAAAGCTTGGTAGGGGCGTGAGTCATGAGGGTCTCCGGGGATGAACAAGGGTTGACAGGGGTTGCGACGGAAGCCGCAGCAACAGGGAACACGCCGAAGAGCCGGGCCGAGCTCGACCTTCGTGGCGTTTAGACGGGCCAAGGAGCCGGGTCCTTACAGTCCGGTCGAACAATTTGTGGCAGCGGCTGAAGTCGGCCCGCGCCGACCCGTGCCTGTAAGGATTCGGCGCTGAAGGCGTCTACTCACTGGCGCCGGCAAACCCGTCGCGGCGCCTGGATTGGAAAGCTCTCGATGCATCTGGACAAACGTGTGTGGTTCGTGCTGGTGCTGTTGGCGCTGGTGGCGGCGTTCTTTGCGCTCGACCTCGGCCAGTACCTGAACCTGGCCACCATCAAGAGCCGCCAGGCCGAGCTGGAAGCCTGGCGTGCCGGGCAACCGCTGGTCGCCGGGCTGCTGTTCTTCGCCGGCTATGTGGCGGTGACGGCGCTCTCGCTGCCGGGCGCGGCCGCCATGACGCTGGCCGCCGGCGCCATCTTCGGCCTCGGCTGGGGCCTGCTGATCGTCTCGTTCGCGTCCAGCATCGGTGCCACGCTGGCCTTCCTGGCTTCACGCTGGCTGCTCGGCGACTGGGTGCAGTCGCGCTACGGCGACCGGCTGGCGGCGCTGAATGCCGGCGTCGCGCGCGAAGGCGGCTTCTACCTCTTCACCCTGCGGCTGGTACCGGTGGTGCCGTTTTTCGTCATCAACCTGGCGATGGGGCTCACGCCGATCCGGCCGCTGACCTTCTACTGGGTCAGCCAGCTGGGCATGCTGGCCGGCACCCTGGTCTACGTCAACGCCGGCACGCAGCTGGCACGCGTCGACTCCTTGTCCGGCATCGTCTCGCCGGGCCTGCTGGGTTCACTGGTGCTGCTCGGCATCTTCCCCCTCATTGCCAAGAAGATCGTCGATATGGTCAAGGCAAGGAAGATTTTTGCGAAGTGGCCGCAGCCGGTGCGCTTCGACCGCAACCTGGTGGTCATCGGCGGCGGCTCGGCCGGGCTGGTGACGGCCTATATCGCCGCCGCCATCAAGGCCAAGGTCACGCTGGTGGAAAAGCACGAGCTCGGCGGCGATTGCCTGCATACCGGCTGCGTGCCGTCCAAGGCGCTGATCCGCTCGGCCAAGTTCCTGTCGCACGTGCAGCGGGCACGCGAATTCGGCATGCGCGGCGCCACGGCCGATTTCGACTTCGCCGAGGTCATGGAACGCGTGCAGCGTGTCATCAAGGAGATCGAACCTCACGATTCGGTCGAGCGCTATACCGGCCTGGGCGTCGACGTGGCCGAAGGCACGGCGCGCATCGTCTCGCCGTGGGAAGTGGACATCACGCACGCCGACGGCCGCACGCAGCGGCTCACCACGCGCAGCATCGTCATCGCCGCCGGCGCGCGGCCCTTCGTGCCGCCCATCCCCGGCATCGAGCAGGTCGAGGTGCTGACCTCCGACAACGTGTGGAACCTGCGCCAGCGCCCCGAGAGGCTGGTGGTGCTGGGCGGCGGCCCCATCGGCAGCGAACTGACACAGGCCTTCGCGCGGCTGGGCTGCCGGGCCACGCAGGTGGAGATGGCGCCGCGCCTGCTGATGCGCGAAGACCCCGAGGTTTCGGCGCTGGTGGCCGAACGCTTTGCCGCCGAGGGCATCCGCGTGCTCGTGGACCACAAGGCCGAACGCGTGGAAGTCGTCGACGGCGAAAAGCAACTCGTCGCCACGCACCAGGGCCAGGACGTGCGCATCCCCTTCGACGCCCTGCTGGTGGCCGTGGGCCGCGTCGCCAACCTCAAGGGCTACGGGCTCGAGGAACTGGGCGTGACCACCGGCCGCACGGTGGAAGTCAACGGCTACCTGCAAACCAACTTTCCCAACATCTATGCCGCCGGCGACGTGGCCGGCCCCTACCAGTTCACGCACACCGCGGCGCATCAGGCCTGGTACGCGGCGGTCAATGCGCTGTTCGACCCGTTCAAGAAGTTCCGCGCCGACTACCGCGTGATCCCGTGGGCGACCTTCGTCGAACCCGAAGTGGCGCGCGTCGGCCTGAACGAACTCGAGGCCAGGGAACAAGGCGTGCCCTACGAGGTGACCGTGTACGGCCTGGACGACCTGGACCGCGCCATTGCCGACAGCGAAGCCCACGGTTTCGTCAAGGTGCTCACCGTGCCGGGCAAGGACCGCATCCTGGGCGCGACCATCGTCGGCGAACATGCCGGCGACCTGCTCGCCGAGTTTGTGCTGGCCATGAAACACGGCCTGGGGCTGAACAAGATCCTGGGCACCATCCACACCTACCCGACGCTGGCCGAGGCCAACAAGTTCGCGGCCGGCAACTGGAAGCGGGCCCATGCACCCGAGAAGCTGCTGGCCTGGGTGGAGCGTTTCCATGCCTGGCGGCGCGGCTGAGACCATGCGCGACGACACGAACCACACGGCAAACCGTAGACAACTGCTGCGCGGTCTTGCCGTCCAGGCCACAGTGCCGGGGGCGCTGCGGTCCGCACCGGCCTACGCGGCCTTCGACCACCACGCGCCGGCCTGGAACGACAGGCCTGCGGCGCCGCGAGACACCGTCCGCATGGCAGTGTCATGAAGCGGCTGGTGCTGCTCGGCGGCGGCCACGCCCATGTCAAGGTGCTGGACGACCTGGCGCGCCAACGCTTGCCGGGATGCGAGGTCCACCTCGTCACGCCGTACCGCCGCCAGATCTATTCCGGCATGCTGCCGGGCTGGATCGCCGGCCACTACCCGATTGAGGCGTGCGCCATCGCGCTGGACCGCCTGGCCGCCGCCGCAGCGATCGGGTTTCATGAAACGGCGGCGCTCGGCCTGGACCTGGCACAGCAGTCGGTGCACTGTGCCGACGGCAGCGACGTGCGCTTCGACGTGCTGTCCATCGACACCGGCCCGATGCCGGCACTGCAGGATCTGCCGGGCAGCACCGAACATGCCATGCCGGTGCGGCCGATCGAACGCTTCATCGCCGCCTGGCCGCTGCTGGTGGACCGCATCCTGGGCCAGTGCCGGCGCTTCGACCTGGTGATCCTGGGCGCCGGCGCCGCCGGTGTGGAACTGGCCTTTGCGGTGCAGCGCCGCGCCGCCGTCGAGGGCTGGTCGCACCTGCGCATCAGCGTCGTCGGCGCGGATGAACTGCCGCTGGCCGGCGCGCCTGCGGCGACCCGGAAACACGCCGCCCGCCTGCTGGCGCAGCGTGGCATGGCCTGGATCGGTGGCCGCCGCGCCGCGCGCCTGGAAGCGGGACACCTGCACTTCGAACAAGGCGAGCCGCTGGCCTTCGATGCCTGCCTGGCGGCCACCGGCGCCGCAGCACCGGCCTGGCCGGCCACCAGCGGCCTGGCCACCGACGAGCGCGGCTTCATCCGCGTCGGGCCGACGCTGCAGAGCGTCTCGCACCCGAATGTGTTCGCCGCCGGCGACGTGGCGGCCTACGCCGCCGAGCGGCCCAAGTCGGGCGTCTATGCGGTGCGCGCCGGGCCGGTACTGGCGCACAACCTGCGGGCGTTCTGCGAAGCGCGCGAACTCCAGGTCTGGACGCCGCAGCCGCGGGCGCTGTACCTCATCAGCACCGGCGACAGGCATGCCCTGGCGACCTGGGGCCGCTGGTCCTGGAGCGGGCGCTGGGTGTGGCGCTGGAAGGACCACATCGACCGCCAGTTCATGCGGCGCTTCGGCACGGTTGCCTAGACCATGCCGGCCGACCCGATGGCGGGCCCGATCGTGCAGGGCCTCGACAATGGTGCGTCGCCATAGCGCCACGCGCAAGGAGTCCTGCCATGTCCGATGCATTCGATCTCGTCGTGATCGGCGCCGGTTCCGGCGGCGTGGCCGCTTCGCGCCGTGCCGCCGCGCACGGTGCGCGTGTGCTCGTCGCCGAGGCCGACCGCGTGGGCGGCACCTGCGCCATCCGCGGCTGCGTGCCGAAGAAGCTGATGATGTACGCGGCCGGCTTTGCGCAGGCCTTCGAGGAAGCGCGCGGCTACGGCTGGACAGGCGTGGCGGGCCAGTTCGAAATGCATCGCTGGGCTGCCGCCAAGGCGCAGGAGACAAGCCGCCTCGAAGGCATCTACCGCAGGATGCTGGCCGATTCAGGCGTCGAACTCGCCACCGGCCACGCCCGCCTGCTGGGCCCCGACACGGTGGCCGTGGGTGGCCGCGAACTGCGTGCGCAGCGCGTGCTCGTCGCCACCGGCGGCGCACCCGCGCACGACGCGATTCCTGGCCTGGCCCAGGCCATGAGCTCCAACGAGGTGCTCGACCTGCGCGAACTGCCGGCCACGCTGCTGGTGGTGGGCGGTGGCTACGTCGCGGTGGAGTTCGCCAGCATCCTGGCCGGCCTGGGGGCGAAGGTGACGCTGGCCTTGCGCGACACGCACCCCTTGCGCGGCTTCGACACCGACCTGCGCACGCGCCTGGCCACGGCCCTGGCCGAACGCGGCATCACGCTGGCCAGCGGCGTGGGCCTGAAGGGCCTGGAACGCAGCGACGACGGCTTTGCCCTGCACCGCGCCGACGGTTCGGTGCTGCGGGCGCAGGCGGCGCTCAATGCCACCGGGCGGCACCCCAACACGGCCGGGCTGGGCCTGGCCGAAGCGGGCGTGCGGCTGGACGCGCTCGGCGCCATCACGGTGGACGCCGACAGCCGCAGCAGCGTGCCCGGCGTGTGGGCCATCGGCGACGTGACCAACCGCTTCAACCTGACACCGGTGGCCATCGCCGAAGGGCGGGCCTTCGCCGACACCGAATTCGGCAAGCGACCGACGCGCGTCGACCACCGCACCGTGGCCAGCGCCGTCTTCACCGACCCGCCCATCGCCACCGTGGGCCTGACCGAGGTCGACGCCGTCGAGCAAGGCCCCGTGGATGTCTACGAGTCGGACTTCAGGCCGATGAAGACGGCGTTTGCCGGCGGCTCGGCGCGCACCTACATGAAGCTGGTGGTCGACGGCCTGAGCGAGCGTGTGCTGGGCGTGCACATGATCGGCACCGACGCACCGGAGATCGTGCAAAGCCTGGCCGTCGCGCTGACCTGCGGCGCCACCAAACGCGACTTCGACCGCACGGTGGCCGTGCACCCGACGGCAGCCGAGGAATTCGTGCTCATGCGTGAGCCGGTGCGGCGCCACGGCGCGGCGCCGGCGGCGGCTGCATGAGCGTTCACATGACCCGGCGCCATCTTCTCGCCGCGGCGACAGCGCTGCTTGGCACCGGCACGCGCGCCGGGCTGGACCCGGCGGCACAGCTGGCGCTGCCGTCGCCGCATGTCTTCGAG
>JACZKT010000068.1 GCA_014859905.1 Rubrivivax sp. | reverse complement strand
GCCGAGGTCACGCTGGCGCTGCGGCCCGAACACCTGTGCCCGGCCGCCGCCGGCACCCTGCAGGGCCGCGTGCAGCTGGTCGAGCCGATGGGCAACCACCACGTGCTGTGGATCGAATTCGCCGGCCAGGTGCTGGCGTGCCTGGTGCACGGCGCGCCCGCGGTGCGTGCCGGCGATGCCCTGCGCTTCGACGTCGACACCCGCCAGGCCCTGCTGTTCGACCGCACCAGCGGCGAGCGCCTGGCCACGGGAGAACTGCCGTGCCATTGAAGCCCGTGCGCGACCTGTGCGCCGGCTCGATCAACAATGCGGCGCCGGCGCAGGCCAGGTTCATGCGCGCACGGCCCGACACGGCCGGCAGGCCATGAGCTTGCACAAGGCCGGCGCGCTGGTGGCACTGGCCATGGCTGCTTTCGCTGGCGCTGCCGCCTGGGCGGCGTCCGCCGACGAAGCCCCGGGCGTGATCCGCGTCGGCACCTACAACCTGCGCCTGGACCTGGCCGCCGACGGCCGCAATGCCTGGCCGCACCGGCGCGAGGCGGTGCGCGCGCTGATCGAACGCCACGGCTTCGACCTGCTGGGCACGCAGGAAGGCCTGCCGCACCAGATCGACGAGCTGGCGACCCTGCCCGGCTGGGCCTGGGCCGGTGCCGGGCGCGACGACGGCGCACGTGCCGGTGAACATGCAGCCCTCTTCTACCGCCCGGCGCGCTTCGAGCTGATGGCGCAAGGCCATTTCTGGCTCAGTGCCACGCCCGAGCAGCCCTCGATCGGCTGGGACGGCCGCTGCTGCCGGCGGCTGGCGCAATGGGTGCAGCTGCGCGAGCGCGGCAGCGGCGCCACACTGTTCGTCTTCAACGCCCACTTCGACCATGAAGGCGTGCAGGCCCGGCTCGAATCGGCACGGCTGCTGCTGCGCCGCGTGCAGGCGATCGCCGCCGGCCAGCCGGTGATCGTGCCGGGCGACTTCAACGCCACGCCGCAGACGCCGCCGATGCGCCTGCTGCAGCAGGGCCTGCGCGACACCCATGCCGCCAGCGCCACGCCGCCGCAGGGCCCGCCCGGCACCTTCAACGGCTTCGACCCCGCTCGCACGGCGCAGGACCGCATCGACCATGTCTTCGTCAGCAGCGCCTGGCAGGTGCTGAGCCACGAGGTGCTGGTCGAACCGAGCGACGGCCGCCATCCCTCGGACCACCATCCGGTGCGCGTGCGCCTGCGCCTGCCCTGAAGCGCCGCCCACCCCTCCCGGAGCACGACTACCGATGACACCACGCAGCATCTGGGCTTGGACCCTGCTGCCAGCCCTGCTTGCCGCCTGCGGCACCCAGGGCGGCGGCGACAGCACGGCGCCCGCGCCCGACAACGGCCCGGCGGTGCAGGCCTGGGTCACCAGCGGCGACAAGACGCGGCTGCTGGCGCGCGACGCGCCGCGGGCCTTCGGGCCACGTGCGCCGCTGCCGATTCACTTCGACGTCGACAGCAGCCGCCGCTACCAGACCATGGTCGGCTTCGGCGCCTCCATCACCGACGCCACCGCCTGGCTGATGCAGCACCGCATGAGCCCGGCGCAGCGCGATGCCCTGCTGCGCGAACTGTTCGGCCGCGGCGAGGGCGGCGTGGGTTTCGACTTCACGCGCCTGACGATCGGCGCCTCCGACTTCTCGCTGCACCATTACAGCTTCGACGACCGCCCGCCCGGCGAGACCGACATGGCGCTGGCGCACTTCTCGATCGACCCCCACCGTGCCGAGGTGTTGCCGGTGGTCAAGCAGGCGCTGGCCATCAACCCGCGGCTGCAGGTGATGGCCTCCCCCTGGAGCGCGCCGGGCTGGATGAAGACCACCGGCAGCCTGATCAAGGGCACGCTCAAGCCCGAGATGCACGACGTGTTCGCACGCTACCTGGTGCGTTACGTCGACGCGATGGCGGCCGAGGGGGTGCCGATCTTCGCGCTGACGCTGCAGAATGAGCCGCATTTCGAACCCGACGACTACCCGGGCATGCGCCTGGACCCGCCGACGCGCGCCAAGCTGATCGGCCAGCACCTGGGGCCGCTGCTGGCGCAGCGCGGCCTGCAGGTGCAGCTCATCGACTGGGACCACAACTGGGACGAGCCGCAGTCGCCGCTGGCCGTGCTGGCCGACCCGGTGGCGCGACCCTATGTCAGCGGCGTCGGCTGGCACTGCTACGGCGGGCAGGTGCAGCTGCAGTCGGCCGTGCACGACGCCTTCCCCGACAAGGACACCTGGTTCACCGAGTGCTCGGGCGGCGAATGGAAGCCGCACTGGCCCGAGACGCTGCCGTGGATGGTCAGGCACATCGTCATCGGCACCACGCGCGGCTGGGCCAGGGGCGTGCTGATGTGGAACCTGGCGCTGGACGAGAACTTCGGCCCCCACCTCGGCGGCTGCAAGGATTGCCGCGGCGTGGTGACCATCGATTCCCGCACCGGCGAGGTCACGCGCAACCTGGAGTACTACGCGCTGGCGCACGCCAGCCGCTTCGTGCGCCCGGGCGCGCAGCGCATCGAATCGACGGCCGCCAGTGACGCGCTGGAGTCGGTGGCCTTCCGCAATGCCGACGACGGCTCCATCGCCCTCATCGTCTGCAACCCGGCAGCGGGCGAACGGCGCTTCACGGTGCGCCATGCGGGGCAGGTGTTCGAGTACACGGTGCCGCGCGAGAGCATCGTCACCTTCGCGTGGACGCCCTGAAGCGGTTCGGGTGGCCCGGGTCTGCCGGCGCGGCGCAGCGGCTGGCCTGCACCCTGGCATGGCTGCTGGCCGTGTGGGCGGGCGCGGCGTGCGCCGGCGAAGTGCGCACCTCGTCCTTCCGCTCGGACGCGCTGCAGGACACGGTGCACTACACCTTGCTGCTGCCCGAGGGCTACGACAGCCAGGGCCCGCGCTACCCGGTGCTGTACCTGCTGCACGGCCATGGCGGCAGCGAGCACGACTGGCTGCGCCACGGCCGCCTGCAGGCCACCGTCGACGAGCTCATCACCAGCCGCGCCGTGCCGCCGTTCATCGTCGTCATGCCCGGCGGCGGCAAGCACTGGTGGGTCGACAGCGCGGCGGCGCGCGCGCAGACCGCGCTCGTGCACGACCTCGTGCAGGAAGTCGATGCACGCTGGCACACGCTGCCCAGACGCGAGGGGCGCATGATCGCGGGCCTGTCGGCGGGTGGTTTCGGCGCGCTGATGGCAGCGTTGCGGCACCCTGACCGCTACAGCGCGGCGGCAGTGCTCAGCCCGGCGATCTATGTGCCCGAGCCGCCGGCGGATTCCGCGGCGCGAACGGTGCCTGCCTTCCAGCGCCACGGGCAGTTCGACGCCGGCGCGTGGCAGGCGCTCAACTACCCGGCCTGGTGGGACGCCTACCGGCGCCAGCCGCACCAGGTGGCGCTGTACATCCACAGCGGCGACCATGACCACCTGGGCATCGCCTGGCAGTCGGCGCTGCTGTTCCAGCGTGTGGTCGCGCACCAGCCGCAGGCCGTGGCGCTGCGCATCAGCGACGGCGGCCACGAATGGGCGGTGTGGCAGCGCGCGCTGCCCGAGGCGATACGCTTTCTGTTCGAGCACCGTCTGCCGAAGCGCCAGCCGCGGCATGCACGGCGCAATGCGGACGCAAATTGCGGACGCTCAATCCAGCTCGGTGCGCCCGGGCGGATCCTTGCGAAGGGACATTGCAGGTCGTGAAGTGACTTCACTTCGCATGCTTTCTGATGTCCTCAGCCATGGAGCTTCCGATGAAACAGACGCTTTCCAGACTCTTCGGCGCCGTGCTGCTGTGCGTGGGCTCGTTGAGCGCCGCGGCCGAGATCGACGTCATGACGCAGAACCAGTACCTCGGCGCCGACCTGGCGCCGGTGCTCGGTGCCGCGACGGCCGAGGACTTCGACGCGGGCGTCTTCAGCGCGGCCGTCGTGCAGGCGCTGGGCAAGATCGCGGCGGCGCGCCCGGCCGAACGTGTGCGGGCTCTGGCCTCGATGATCGCGCAACGCAACCCCGACGTCGTCGGCCTGCAGGAGGCCTACATGTTCGACTGCCTGCCGTACCCGGGGTACCCCGCGCAGCGCGGCGTGGGATGCGACGACGCGACGATCCGGGGCGCCTTCTCCGACCAGTTGCTGAGCACAGTGGCAGCGCTGAAGGGCAAGTACGTGCTGGCCGGCCGGGTGACCAACCTGCAGGTGCCGAGCCTCGGGCCCGAGCCGCCGCTGCTGCCTGGGCTGCCGTTCCTGGTCAACGGCTATCCGGCCTTGTTGGTGGCGGCCGACCGCGACGCCATCCTGGTGCGCAAGGGCCTGCCCGCCCACTGGGTCGATTTCGCGGCTGCCGGCGTCTGCCCGAAGCCCTCCGACCAGGGGTGCAACTTCCAGGTTGCGCCACCGCCACTGGAAACGGAGGTCGGCAAGATCACCATCGAGCGTGGCTTCCTGGCCGTCGACGTGATGGTCAAGGGGCGCGCCTACCGCGTCTTCAACACCCACCTCGAGCAGCGGCTGCTGGCGCCGAACCTGCCCGACACCCGCCTGCTGCAGGTCGGGCAGGCCTACGAATTGCTGGGCACGGTCTTCTACACCTGGGACGGCTCGAAGAAGGTGATCGTCGTCGGTGACATCAACTCCGCACCTGTGGACACGATCCCGATCCCGCCGTACCCCGAGACGCTGCCGTGGGCGTCGGCGCTGCCGGTGATGCCGCCCTACCAGGTCTTCACGTTCAACGGCTTCACCGATGCCTGGACTCTGCGGCCGCACGCCCGTGACGAGGGGCTGACCTGCTGCCAGGCCGAGAACCTGCTGAACCTGCGCAGCGAGCTGTACGAGCGCATCGACATGATCTTCTCGCTGACGCCGCCGTCACGCGTGCTCGACATGAAGCTGCTGGGCAACACCATGGGCGACAAGACCCGCCCGTCCCGCCTCGGCGGTCTGTGGCCGTCTGACCATGCGGCGGTGGCGGCCAGGCTGAAGTTCGACTGAGCGCGCTCCCCCCGAGACCCGCGCTCGCCAGGCTCGCGACGAGCTCGCTCCCGCGCCGAGGGCGTCAAGAGCGGGCCGTGTGGCGTCCCGCATGCCGGATCCTTCAGCGCCGGCGGGCCTGGGCTTGGCGAAGCACTGTGCAATCATCAAGCCTTGTCTTCGCCAGCAGAGTTCCACCATGTCACAAACGCCCGCCACGCCCGCCAAGGCCTTCGCCAGCCAGGCCGATCTCGAAGACAAGAAGATCAGCTTCACCAAGCTGTCCGAGCATGCCTACGCCTACACCGCCGAGGGTGACCCCAACACCGGCATCGTGATCGGCGACGACGCGGTGATGGTCATCGACACGCAGGCCACGCCGGCGATGGCGCAGGACGTCATCCGCCGCATCCGCGAGGTCACCGACAAGCCCGTCAAGTACGTCATGCTGAGCCACTACCACGCGGTGCGCGTGCTCGGCGCCAGCGCCTACCGGCCCGAACACATCATCGCCAGCGACGACACGCTGAGCCTGATCAGGGAGCGCGGCGAGCAGGACAAGGCCAGCGAGATCGGCCGCTTCCCGCGCCTGTTCCGCGCCGTCGAGAGCGTGCCGCCGGGGCTGACCTGGCCGACCATCACCTTCAGCGGCAAGATGACGCTGTGGCTGGGCAAGCTGGAGGTCCAGCTGCTGCAACTCGGCCGCGGCCATACCAAGGGCGACACCGTGGTCTGGCTGCCGGCCGAGCGCATCCTGTTCAGCGGCGATCTGGTGGAGTACGACGCCACGCCCTATGCCGGCGACGCCTACTTCACCGACTGGCCGCAGACGCTGGACAACATTGCCGCGCTCGAGCCCGTCAAGCTGGTGCCCGGCCGCGGCCCGGCGCTGGAAACCGAAGCCCAGGTCGCTGCCGGCCTGGCCAGCACGCGCAGCTTCATCGCCGATGTCTTTGCCAGCGTCAAGGCCGGCGCCGCGGCAGGCAAGGACCTCAACACCGTCTACCGCGAGACGCTGCAGGCCGTGCGCCCCAAGTACGGCCACTGGGTGATCTTCGACCACTGCATGCCCTTCGACGTGTCGCGCGCCTATGACGAGGCCACCGCGCACCGCGACCCGCGCATCTGGACCGCCGAGCGCGACATCGAGATGTGGAAGACACTCGAATCCTGAACGCGTCTGGGCCGTGCTCAAGACCTACACCTGGCCGCGCTACGCCTACCGGCGGCCGCCCGAGCTGGGCCAGGCCGCCGTGCGCCGCGTGCCTTTGGTGGTGGTCGGCGCCGGCCCGGTGGGACTGAGCGCTGCCATCGACGCCGCGCTGCGCGGCCTGCCGGTGCTGCTGCTGGACGACGACGACACCGTCAGCGTCGGCTCGCGCGGCGTCTGCTACGCCAAGCGCACGCTGGAGATCTTCGACCGCATGGGTGTCGGTGACGCGGTGGTCGACAGGGGCGTGACCTGGAACGTCGGCCGCACCTTCCACCGCGACAGCGAGGTCTTTGCCTTCAACCTGCTGCCCGAGGCCGGCCACCGGCGGCCGGGCATGGTGAACCTGCAGCAGTACCACCTGGAGCAGACCCTGGTGGAGCGCGCCGCCTCACTGCCCGGCATCGACCTGCGCTGGCAGCACAAGGTGGTGGGCGTGACGCAGAACGAGGCATTTGCCAGCGTCGAAGTCGAGACCGCCGACGGCAACTACACGCTGCAGTGCGACTGGCTCATCGTCGCCGACGGCGCGCGCAGCCCGATCCGCCGCGCCCTCGGCCTGGACATCGAAGGCAAGGTCTTCCAGGACCGTTTCCTCATCGCCGACGTCGTGCTCGACGGCGAGCCCTTCCCGGCCGACCGCACCGAGCGCCGCTTCTGGTTCGACCCGCCTTTCCACCCTGGCCAGAGTGCGCTGATGCACCGCGAAGCCGACGGCGTCTGGCGCATCGACTTCCAGCTCGGCTGGGACGCCGACCCCGAGGCCGAGAAGCAGCCCGAGCGAGTGATGCCGCGCATACGCGCCTTGCTCGACAGCCAGGGCTTTGCGGACATGGGCTTCGAGCTCGAATGGGTCAGCGTCTACACCTTCCAGTGCCGGCGCATGGCCAGCTTCCGCCACGGCCGGCTGCTGTTCGTGGGCGACGCCGCGCACCAGGTCTCGCCCTTCGGTGCCCGTGGTGCCAATTCCGGCGTGCAGGACACCGACAATCTGCTGTGGAAGCTGGAGCTGGTGAGCCGCGGCGCGGCGCCGGCGTCGCTGCTCGACAGCTACAGCGCCGAGCGCACCTTCGCCGCCGACGAGAACCTGCTCAACAGCACCCGCGCCACCGACTTCATGACGCCCAAGAGCCGCGCCGCCAAGGTGCTGCGCGAAGCCGTGCTGTCGCTGGCGGCCGAGCAGCCGATGGGCCGCGCGCTGGTCAACAGCGGGCGGCTGTCGGTGCCTGCGCTGCTGACGGCGTCGCCGCTGAACACGCCCGACGGCGATGCCTTCGACGGCTGGATGCTGCCCGGCGCGCCGCTCGACGA
>JACZKT010000709.1 GCA_014859905.1 Rubrivivax sp. | reverse complement strand
GCCGAGGAGATCGCGGCACTGCTGAGCCGGAACGCCGAAACTGTGCGCCAGAACTACCTGCGCCCGCTGCTGCGCGCCGGCCGCATCGCCATGACCCGGCCTGACAAACCCAACGACCCCGACCAGGCCTACCGCGCCCCGGCGACCGCATGACCAACCGCCCCGCCCTCACCTCCGGCGCGCTGCGCGACGCGCCTGCTCTGATCGAGTCGGTGTTCCCGGCGCAGAAGGTCTCGTTCGAGGCGCAGAAAGAGCGCAAGTCGCAGGCCAGCCAGACGCTGACAGCGCTGGGCTCGTTCTGGAAGGGCCGCAAGCCGCTGATCCTGGTCCGGGCCGTGGTGCTGGGCTCGCTCCTGCCTTCCACCAGCGATCCCGAGCAAGACCTTGACGTGTTCGAGCGCCTGATGGCTTTCGATGACGAGGGCCTGGCCCGCAGGGCCCTGGCAAACAACGCCTTCAACGTCGAGACCCTGCTGAGTCTCGTGCCCATCACCGAGCCCGAGCGCTACTTCAGCACACTGGGCTGGCGCCGCGACATCGGCCTGGACGAGAGGCTGGAGGTCTACCGCCCTGCCATCGCCTCATTCGGCAGCTACGAAGCGAAGGCAGCGCTGTGCAAGCGCCCCGAAGAGGTAGACGCAGAGTGGCTGTACGAACCCGTCTGGCCGGTGGTGAACCGGCACTACGCGCACCTGGGAATCAACGCCCAATCCTTCGATGAGCTGGTCAACCAACTAGGCCTGCTCCGCTATGGGCACCGGCCACGCGTCGGCGACACGTTCAGCGGTGGCGGCTCAATTCCCTTCGAAGCGGCCCGACTCGGCTGTAACGTCTATGCGTCGGACTTGAACCCGCTGGCCTGCATGCTGACCTGGGGCACGTTCAACATCATCGGCGCCGGCCCCACCCAGCAGCGCCGCATCAGGCAGGCACAGCAGCAGGTGGCCGACGCGGTCGACCGGGAGATCACGGCTCAAGCGATGGAGCACGACGCCGAAGGCAACCGCGCCAAGGCCTACCTCCACTGCCTGGAAACCCGCTGCCCCGAAACCGGCTGGATGGTGCCGATGTCCACCACCTGGGTGGTCTCGAAGATCCGCAGCACGATCGCACGCCTGGAGCCTGACCACGCGAACAAGCGCTTCCACATCCGCGTGGCCAGCGGCGCCACCGCCGAGGAACTCGCCGCCGCCGAGCTTGGCACCGTGCAGGACGGCCAACTGGTCTATGAACTTGATGGCCGCACATACCGCACACCGGTGAAGACGCTGCGTGGCGACTACCGGCTGGCAGACGGCACAACCGGCAATCGACTGCGCCGCTGGGAACGGACGGACTTCAAACCGCGGGCCGACGACATCCTCCAGGAGCGGTTGTTCGCGATTCAGTGGGTCACGCATGACACGCTGGATGCGGGCCGGCAGGTGACTTACTTCGCGGAGGTGACCGAGGCCGATCTGGAGCGCGAAAGGCGAGTCGAGGCCATCGTCGCAGAGAACCTGGAACGCTGGCAGCAAGAGGGCTCCATTCCGGACATGGCCATCGAGGCCGGTGACGAAACCAGTCGCCTCCTGCGGGAGCGCGGCTGGACGCACTGGCACCACCTCTACATGCCGCGGCAGCTGTACTACGCAGCACTCGTCGCCGAGGCGATCCGCGCACAGCCGGCAGACGTGACCCCGGCCCTGCAATTCGATCGCGTGTTCCTGGCTGACAAGTCGGCCAAGTTGTCGCAGTGGCGTCTCGGGTCACCAAGTCGCCCGGGTCGGGCCCCTTCTGCCGACGGTGTGGAGCACGTCTTCTACAACCAGGCGTTGAACGTTTTCTACAACTACGGGGTCCGGGGTTTCAGGCAGATTCGCCCGGGTGACTCGGTAAGGTACCGGCATTGCGCCGTACCAGGCGCCGCCCGAGTGGTCACGCACGAGGCCTCCCAACTCGCGGAAGACGCGGATATCTGGATCACAGACCCGCCCTACGCCGACGCCGTCAACTACCACGAGATCACTGAATTCTTCATCGCCTGGCTGCGCCGCAACCCGCCTGCGCCGTTCGATGAGTGGGTCTGGGACTCGCGCCGAGCTCTGGCCATCCAGGGCGCTGGCGAAGAGTTCCGTCGAGGCATGGTGAACACGTACAAGGCAATGGCCGACCACATGCCCGACAACGGCATGCAGTGCGTGATGTTCACGTACCAGGACAAGGGCACGACAGTTTGGCCTGACATGGTGGCAGTGTTCTGGGCCGCAGGCTTGCAGGTGTTTGCGGCCTGGTACATCGCCACGGAAACTACCTCCGACATCAAGAAGGGCGGCCGAGTCCAGGGCACGGTGATCCTAATGCTGAAGAAGCGTGCTGCCGGCGAGCGCACGGCCTTCAAGCAGCGGCTGCTCCCCGCCGTGCGCCAGGAGGTGGCGCGCCAGATAGAAACGATGATGCACCTGAACAACTCGGTGAAGTCGCACCACGGCGAACCGGTGTTCAACGACTCCGACCTGCAAATGGCCGGCTACGCTGCGGCGTTGAAGGTGCTGACCGGCTACACCCACATCGGCGGCGAAGACGTGACCGCGTTTGCGCTGCGCCCGCGGGTGAAGGGCGAGGTCACCGTGGTCGACGAGATCGTGCAGCAGGCTGCGGAAGCCGCCAGCAACTTGCTGGTGCCCGAAGGGCTGCAGGCCGACACCTGGGGCAAGCTGGCCGGCATCGAGCGCTTCATGCTGCGCATGATGGACATGGAGACCACCGGCGCGCGCAAGCTCGACAACTACCAGAACTTCGCCAAGGCCTTCCGGGTGGAGGACTACAGCCGCGTGATGTCCAGCATGGAGCCCAACAGTGCCCGGCTCAAGCGCGTGCCCGAGTTCGCATCGCGCGACCTCACCGACAGCACCGAGCTGGGCGCCTCGCGCCTGGGCCGCCTGATCATTGCCTTGCAGCAACTGCGCGCCGAGGTGGAACCGCAGACCATCATCAGCCAGCTCCAGGCCGAGATGCCGGACTTCCTGGAAGCGCGCCCACTGCTGATGGACCTGTTGGCCTTCGTGGAGCGAAAGGCGCCTGAGCCCGAAGTGCGCACCACGGCCGAGGTGCTGGGGGCGCGGCTGAGAAACCAGCGCTTTGGGGCGTGAGGGAGCTGACGCGGTGACGATCCGGCGCTTCTCGTCACGCACGCACCGGCTGGACACCAGCTTCCTGCTGCAGCACTTGCAAGGCGCGCGCAGCTACCGGCGCATTGCGGGCTACTTCACGAGTTCGCTGTTCGAGGTGGCGCACGAGCTGCTGGAGAGCATCCCGGAGGTGCGCATCGTCTGCAATGTGGACATCCACCCGGACGACCTGAAAGTGGCCCAGCTGCGCGAGGCGCGCATGATGGGCCGCTGGAACGAGAAGGCCATTGAGGCCGAGGCGCTGCTCAACCGCGACCGCTATCGCCGGCTCGATGCCTTTCTGCAGCGGCACGGCCAGGCTGTGCGCGTGGCGCCTGACAGCGTGTGCGGCTTCGTGCATGGCAAGGCCGGTGTCATCGAGCTAGCCGACGGGCGCAAGTTGGGCTTCATCGGCTCGATGAACGAGACACGCAGCGGCTGGCAGCGGCACTACGAGATCTTGTGGGAAGACGAATCGCCCGAGGGCGTGTCGTGGATCGACAGCGAATTCGAGTTCTTGTGGAACGCGGCGCGCCCGCTGCCCGAGGCGGTGATCCGCGAAGTACACCGGCGCGGCTACCGTCGTGAGGTGGACTTCGACGAGATCGAGGAGGAGGACGAAGTCGCGCCGGCCGCGCTGATCGAGTCACCGCTCTACCGCGAGGGCCTGTCGCTACAGCCCTGGCAGCAAGGCTTCGTCACCGAATGCCTGCGCCACCATCGCTTGCACAAGGTGGTTCGGCTGCTGCTGGCCGACGAGGTGGGCCTGGGCAAGACGCTCTCGCTGGGCACCGCGGCACTGACCCTTTGCCTGCTGGCCGACCGCGAGCAACAGATGCGCCGGCCGGTGGTGATCTTCGCGCCGGCCACCCTGTGTGAGCAATGGCAGACCGAGATGCTGGACAAGCTGGGCATCCCCTGCGCGCGCTGGGACACGGTACGCAAGGTGTGGCTCGACGACCAGGAGCGCGCCATTTCACCGGCGGGCCGCGAGCACATCGCGTGCTGCCCGTTGCGCATCGGCATCGTCTCGACCGGATTGATGATGCGCCACTCGGCCGAGAAGCAGCACCTGCTCGGGCTGCGCTTCGGCCTGGTGATCCTGGACGAGGCGCACAAGGCGCGCACCCGGCAGGGATTCGGCGCGGACGCGGGAACGCCAAACGAGTTGCTGGCCTTCATGCGCGAGATCGCGGCACGGTCGGACCATGTGCTGCTCGGCACCGCCACGCCGATCCAGACGCAGCCCCAGGATCTGTGGGACCTTATCGGCATCCTGCATCAGGGGCGCGGGAACTTCGTGCTCGGCAACGACTTCGCGGCATGGCATCGTGCCGGCGATGTACTGGGCATCATCTCGGGCGGACAGCAGGTGACCGAGCCTGCGCACGCATGGGAGTTGCTGCGCTCGCCACTGCCGCTGGTGGACTCGACGCAGGAGCTGCGGGCACGCCGCCTCTTCAGCGCCATCCGGCAGGACCTGGGCCTGATCAACGGCGAGATGCAGACCAGCCGGCCGCTGGCCGACCTGAGCGAGGACACGCGCGAGATCCTGGAAGACGAATTGCACCGGCACCTGTCCGGCGCGACCTTCTTTCAGCGTGAGAACCCGCTGGTGCGACACGTCGTGCTGCGCAAACGCGTGAGCCTGGAAGAGGCCGGACTCTTGAGCAAAGTGGGCGTGGACGTGCACCCCGACCGCCAGCTCGTGGGCGAGCCGCAGTCGTTCGACGTCCTGTTTGAAGCCAAGGCCCTGCGCACGAGCGACGACTTCCGCGAGGCCTATCGCGAGGCACGGGCCTTCGGCAAGGCCCTCGGCCGGCGCGGCAGCGGCGGCGGGTTCATGAAGAATCTGGTCGAGCAACGGATCTGCTCGTCGATCCATTCAGGCCTGAACACGGTGCGTGCGCTGCTGGAGGGCCAGACGCTGCGGGAAGAAGAAGACGACGAGGAGACCGAGCTGGCCGTCGAGACTGGCGAGGAACGTGAAGCGTTGGAGCGCCTGGTGCAACGGCTTGAACGGATCGAGGGCGATCCCAAGCTCTCTGCCCTGCTCTACTACCTGGACCGCGAGAAGTGGCTGGAGCTGGGCGTGATCGTCTTCAGCCAGTACTACGACACGGCGCGCTGGGTGGCTGAACAACTGGCCCAGCGCTACCCGGACGAAGCCATAGGCCTGTACGCCGGCGCCGGGCGCAGCCGGCTGTTCCAGCGCGGCGACAGCGTGACCTGCAAGCGCGACTCGCTGAAGGAGATGGTGACCGAGCACCAGATCCGCATCATGGTGGCCACCGACGCGGCCTGTGAAGGGCTGAACCTGCAGACCCTGGGCACCCTGGTCAACATCGACCTGCCCTGGAACCCGACGCGGCTGGAGCAGCGCATTGGCCGCATCAAGCGCTTCGGCCAAAAACGCGACATGGTGGACATGCTCAACCTGGTCAACGAGCAGACCGTGGACGAGAAGATCTACGACCGCCTGTCAGACCGCATGCGCGACCGCTACGACCTCTTCGGCTCGGTGCCTGACACGATCAAGACCGAGTGGATCGACGACATCGAAGCGCTGGGCGTGAAGATGGACGAGTACATCGACGCGCGCCGCGAGGCGACGGGGTTCGACCTTCGATACACGAGCACCATGGAGCCGCCCGACAAGGACTGGCGCGACTGCACCGAGGTGCTGTCGCGCCGCGACTTCGCAGTCTTGATGACGACGGCTTGGTCTGGCCGGTGACCCATGGGGCTTAGCGCAGGTGCGCAATGAATTCGGTCTAGGCCCCGCCAAGGGCTCGGTAAAGCGTGGCCCGCGACACGCCGAGGGACGTGGCTGGACCTCACCCGCCTGTTTTCTCTTCTCTCAGATTCAATCCTTGCATTTATCCTTCTCTTTGTGCGCTCGCTTCTACATCAAACGGTGTTTTCGTTCTTCGACCTCTTCTGCGGTTCAGGCGGATTCCTCCTGCTACGAGGAGCGGCAGTCCGCCCCGCTCAGATGACTTCGACGAGCCGTGCAGACGTCTGCACGGCGTTAGAGTGTGGGGTCTGTATGGGACCGTGTGTGTTCGTGGAAGACTGTGGAACAGCGTGGAACACTAAACGTGCTGTTTAGGGGAAAGCTGTAAAAACAGCGCGTGGCGATGTAAACGACCGGCCTTGCATCTGGCGCAAGAGATTTTCTGTACGACAAAAATGCGCGGGTGCATAGTGTCGAGCGCCTGGCGCTTGCGGTGGTGCGTGACTTGTGGTGATAATTCAGCATGGAGCCCACGCCGTGACTGATGACATTCTCAATTCCGTAGGCCGACGCCTGGGCGACCTGAGCGACCTGCCGGAGGCTTTGCGCAAGCAGATCAAGGCCGCGAAGCTCGACGAGATGGAAGAGAAGATCGTCAAGACGCTGCGCGACAGGTTTGACGGCATCGCCAACGTGGACGAGCTGATGGTCGGGCTCTACCGCGATCACCAGTACATCACCGAAGACCGGCGGGTGCTGGCGAACAAGCTCTATCGGATGCAGAAGGCAGGGCTCGTGGACAGCGTACCGAAGCGCAAGGGTGTCTACAAGCTCACGACGACGCAGGAGGGCGCGAAGCCAGACATCACACCGTAGAAAGCAAAAAGGTCAGCCACCGTCTCACCGGTAGCTGACCCCTTGCAAGTGTGAGCGCCGGTCAAGACCCGTCCTCCGATGACGGCGAGGTGTCGGTTTTCGCTTTGCACGAATTTCAGATTCCTTGAGGCCCCTGCCAGGCCGCCGGAGGCGCCCCGGTTGAGCCATGTACTCATGGTTCAACC
>JACZKT010000708.1 GCA_014859905.1 Rubrivivax sp. | reverse complement strand
GTATGGGGTCGATGCGGTCACGCTCATCATGTATCGCATGCTGTTCGCGCTGCCGCTGTTCCTGGCGCTGGCCTGGTGGGCCGGCCGCGGCAAGCCGCCGCTGGCGCGGCACGACCTGGCGGTGGTGACGGGCCTGGGATTCTGCGGCTACTACCTGGCGAGCTTTCTCGACTTCGCCGGCCTGCAGTACGTCACCGCCAGCCTCGAGCGGCTGATCCTCTACCTCAACCCGACCATCGTGCTGGTGCTGGGCTGGCTGCTGCTGCGCCAGCGCGTGAGCGTCAGGCAGGCGCTGGCGCTGGCCGTCAGCTACGCCGGCGTGCTGCTGGTCTTCGGCCACGAGGTGCGGCTGTCGGGCGCCGACAGCGCCCTGGGCGCGGCGCTGGTGTTCGGCAGTGCGCTCAGCTACGCCGTCTATCTGGTCTACAGCGGCAAGGAGGTGCGGCGCCTGGGGGCACTGCGGCTCACCGGCTGGGCGACCACGGTGGCCTGCCTGCTGTGCATCGCACAGTTCCTGCTGCTGCGGCCGCTGTCGGCGGCGCTGGTGGCGCCGGCGGTGGTGTGGCTGTCTTTGCTGAACGCCACCTTCTGCACGTTCGCGCCGGTGCTGATGGTGATGATGGCCATCGAGCGCATCGGCGCCACGCTGACCGCGCAGACGGGCATGATCGGCCCCTTGTCGACCATCGTGATGGGCGTGCTGATCCTCGGCGAGCCCATGAACGCGTGGATCGTCGCCGGCACGGCGCTCGTGCTGTTGGGCGTGTGGCTGCTGGCCCGCGCACGTTGAATCTTTCTGGAGACACAGGACATGGATCTCGGCATTCAAGGCAAGTGGGCGCTGGTGTGCGCCGCAAGCAAGGGTCTGGGCAAGGGCTGCGCGCAGGCGCTGGTGGGTGAGGGCGTCAACGTGGTCATCACCGCACGTGGCGCCGAGGCGCTGCAGGCCACGGCGGCCGAGCTGGCGGCGCTGAACCCTTTGGTGCAGGTGCGGGCAGTGGCCGGCGACATCACCACCGTCGCCGGCCGCGCCGCGGCGCTGGCCGCCTGCCCGCAGGTCGACATCCTGGTCAACAACGCCGGCGGTCCGCCGCCCGGCGACTTTCGCGACTGGGACCGCGAAGCCTGGATCAAGGCGCTGGACGCCAACATGCTGACGCCCATCGAACTGATCAAGGCCACCATCGACGCCATGGCCGGACGCGGCTTCGGGCGCATCATCAACATCACTTCGGGCGCGGTGAAGGCGCCGATCGACATCCTGGGCCTGTCCAACGGCGCGCGCACGGGACTCACCGGTTTCGTCGCCGGCGTCGCGCGCCAGGTGCGCGTGGCCTCGCACAACGTGACCATCAACAACCTGCTGCCCGGCCCCTTCGACACCGACCGCCTGCGCGGCACGATGATCGGGGCGGCGCAAAAGAGCGGCCAGCCGCTGGAGGCGGTGATGGACGCCCGCCGCAAGCTCAACCCGACGCAGCGCTTCGGCACCGCGGCCGAGTTCGGCGCCACCTGCGCCTTCCTGTGCAGCGTGCACGCCGGCTACATCACCGGGCAGAACGTGTTGATGGACGGCGGCGCCTACCCGGGCACGTTCTGAACCGGGCCGGCCGGGGCCTCAGCGCCGGCCGCGCCCGCTGCTCACCGCGATGCCCGCGACGATGAGCACGAAGGCCACCGCGTGGTAGCCCTGCGGCACCTCGCCCAGCACCAGCGCCGACATCACGCCGGCGAACAGCGGCGTGAGGTTGTTGAAGAAGGCGGCCAGCGCCGGCCCGCCCTGCGCCACGCCCAGACCCCAGCAGCGGTAGGCCAGCACCGACGCGCCCAGCGACACGTACAGCAGCGCCGCCAGCACGCCCAGGCTCCAGTGGATCGGTGCCGCGCCGGCGATCTGTTCGCCGGCGCTGAACAGGCTCGCCGCCACGAGACCGAACAGCGTCTGGACGAGCAGGAAGCCGGCCCAGTCCCAGCCCTCCTCGGGCGTCGGCCGCTCGGCGCCGCGCATGTGCGCCGGCGGCCGCACGAGCAGCCAGCTGTAGAAGGCCCAGCCGACGACGGCGGCGAGCATGAACAGGTCGCCCGGCACCAGGCGCACCGACAGCAGGGACTGCAGCGAGCCGCGGCCGATGACCCACAGCACGCCGGCCAGGCCGATGGCGGCGCCCAGCAACTGTCGGCGCGTCGGGTGCACGCCGAAGAACAGCGTGCCCACCGCCAGCATCCACACCGGCATGCTGCAGGCCACCAGCGTGACGTTGATCGGCGTGCTCGTCACCAGCGCCAGGTACTGCAGCGAGTTGAACAGGCCCACGCCGAGCAGACCGACCAGCGCCAGGTAGCCCCAGCGCCGGGCCAGACGCCGCGGCTGGCGCAGCGCACGCCAGCCCACCGGCAGCAGGATCAAGGCCGTGAGCACCCAGCGCAACAGGTTCAGCGTCAGCGGCGGCACCTGGCCCACCATCAGCCGGCCGACCACCGCGTTGCCCGCCCACAGCAGCGGCGGCAGCGTCAGCAGCAGCGCCAGCCTTGGCGTCAGCGGCAGGTTCAAGGCCGCATCGCCCCGCAGTTCCAGCACTGCTCGAAGGGGCCGTCGACGGCTTCACCGCAGGCCGCACAGAGCCAGTGCAGGTGCGGCAGGTGGCGCAGCTGGTGCAGCAGCTCGGTGGCGCGCGCGTGGTCGTCGTTGTCCAGCACCCAGACCTCGGGTAGCGCCTGGTCGGGCGGGATCTCGCCGGCGATGCTGCCCGTGTAGTAGCGCTGCACGCTGACATCGATGCCGGCTTGCCGCAGCAGGTCGGCCCACAGCGTGGCGATGGCGGCGTTGGGGGCTTGCACGAGGCGCTTCATGACGCCCGATCGTGCCACGCCGTGCGGGATGCCCCGCTCTGGGCAGCGACGTGTCGCTTGTCGTAACCTCGGGCCCCCAAGGAGAAGACCATGCCACTCGCGATCCAGATCACCGCCTACGGCGGCCCCGAACAACTCAAGCTCGTCGAATTGCCGGTGGGCGACCCCGGCCCCGGCGAGATCCGCATCCGCCATATGGCCTGCGGCCTGAACTTCATCGACGTCTACCAGCGCACCGGGCTGTACGCCAACCCGCTGCCGCTGACGCTGGGCATGGAAGGTGCGGGCATCGTCGAGGCGGTGGGCGAGGGCGTCACGCACCTGCAGGCGGGCGACCGCGCGGCCTATGCCAGCCAGCCGCCGGGCAGCTACAGCCAGCTGCGCGTGATGCCGGCCAAGACGGTGTGCCGGCTGCCCGACGCGATCGACTTCGACACCGGCGCGGCGATGATGCTCAAGGGCCTGACGGCACAGTACCTGCTGAAGAAGACACTGCCGGTGCAGGGCCTGCAGCCCGGCGACCACGTGCTGTTCCACGCCGCCGCCGGCGGCGTGGGCCTGATCGCATGCCAGTGGGCCAAGGCCTTGGGCCTGCAGCTCATCGGCACCGCCGGCGGCGCCGCCAAGTGCGAGCTGGCGCTGCAGCACGGCGCGGCGCACGTCATCGACTATACGAAGGAGGACTTCGTCGCCCGTGTCAAGGAGATCACCGGCGGCAAGGGCGTCAAGGTGGTCTACGACTCGGTCGGCAAGGACACCTTCGAGGGCAGCCTGAACTGCCTGCGGCCTTTCGGCCTGATGGCCAGCTTCGGCAACGCGTCGGGCCCGGTGCCGCCGTTTGCCATCGGCAACCTGGGACCCAAGGGTTCGCTGTACCTGACGCGGGCCACACTGTTCACGCACATCGCCACGCGCGAGGCCACGCAGGCCATGGCCGACGAGCTGTTCGCGGTGGTCGGCAGCGGCCAGGTGAAGATCCGCATCGGCCAGCGTTTCCCGCTGGCCGAAGCGGCGCAGGCGCAGCGCGACCTGGAGGCGCGCCAGACCACGGGCTCGACCGTGCTGCTGCCGTAAGACGAAAAAACCGCCGCGAAGTGCGGCGGTTTTCTCGATCGACGGCCGGTTTACTGCTGGCTGAACTTGTAGTCGGTCCTGGCCTTGGCGCGCAGGTCTTCCTGGTACTTCTGCATGCGCGCCTGTTCCATGCGTTGCTTGAGCTGCGCCTTGACCTCTTCGAAGCCCGGGAACGCTGCTGCGCGCGTGTCTTCGAGGCGGATGATGTGCCAGCCGAACTGGCTCTTCACCGGTGCGTCGGTCATCTGACCCTTCTGCAGCTTGGCCAGCGCGCCGCCGAATTCAGGCACGTAGGAGTCGGCCTTGGCGAAGTCGAGGTCGCCGCCGTTCTGGCCGGAACCCGGGTCCTTGGAGTGTTTCTTGGCCAGGTCCTCGAAACTCGCGCCACCCTTGATCTGGGTGATGAGGCCCTTGGCCTCGTCCTCGCCTTCGACGAGGATGTGGCGGGCGCGGTACTCGGTGCCGCTGGCCTGGGTCTTGAACTTGTCGTATTCGGCCTGGGCCTCGGCGTCGGTGACGGGGTTCTTCTTGCGGTAGTCCTCGAACAGCTCGCGGATCAGCACGCTCTGGCGCGCGAGTTCCATGCGCGCCTTGTAGTCCGGGCTGGCGGCCAAGCCGCGCTTTTCGGCCTCCTGGACGAAGATCTCGCGCAGCACGACCTGGTCGCGCGCCTGGACCTGCATCTCGGGGGCGATCTGCTGGCCGGCGCGCGCCGCTTCCTGCAGCAGCATGTCGACGCGCGCCTTGGGCACGGCCTTGCCGTTGACGATGGCGATGTTCTGGGCCGCGGCGCCCAGCGGCAGCATCAGTGCGGCCACGGCAAGTGTCAGGGCCGCGCGCGCGGCAGGAGTCATCGGCTTCATCGGTGGGGAACTTTCAGGAGTGGTGCCACGCCCGGGTGGCGGCAAGGAAGTGAGAGCCGCTTCGAGTGCGCTGGCGCGGCTTTGGTTCAGTCGGCGTCCGGTGCCTCGGCCACGATGGCCAATGCATGCACGCCCTGGGCGGCCAGCGGACCGAGGACATCATACACAAGGCGGTGCCGCGCCACCCGGGACAGGCCGGCAAAGCGCGGGCTGGTGATGCGCACCGTGAAATGCCGGCCTTCGCGGGCGCCGGCATGCCCGGCATGGAGGTGGCTGTCGTCCAGCACCTCCAGCCGCTGCGGCGCCAGCGCGGCGCGCAGCCGGGTCTCGATCTCCTCCGCGGTCATTTCGGCTCCGCCTTGAAGGTGATGGCCGCCGAGTTGATGCAGAAACGCTCGCCGGTGGGCTCGGGGCCGTCGTCGAAGACATGGCCGAGGTGGCTGCCGCAATGGTTGCAGCGCACCTCGACGCGCACCATGCCCAGGCTGGCATCGACGACGCGCTCGACGACTTCGCTGTCGATCGGCTGCCAGTAACTGGGCCAGCCGCAGCCGGCGTCGAACTTGGTGCCCGACTCGAACAGCGGCGTGCCGCAGCCCACGCACAGGTAGCGGCCGTCGTCGAAGTGGTCCCAGTACTGGCCGCTGAAGGCGCGTTCGGTGGCGGCGTGGCGCGCCACCTGGTACTGCATGGGGTCGAGGCCGGCGCGCCATTCGGCGTCGGTCTTGTGCACGGGGTAGCGCGGGTCGTCGTGATGGTGCGGCTTCATGATGAGCAGGAGACCTCCAGTTGTTGCGCCCAGGCCGGCGGCAAGCCGGCGTCGGCCTCGTGTTCGGGCTGTTCGTCGCAGGGGTGCTGCAGCACCTGCGCCAGGCGCTGCACCTCGCTGAAGTCGCCCTCGCGGGCGCGCTGGATTGCCGCTTCGGCGAGGTGGTTGCGCAGCACGAATTTGGGGTTGACGCGGTTCATGCCTGCCGCGCGATCGGCGTCGATGCTGGTCTCGGCGCGCAGCCGCGCGGCATAGCGGGCGGACCAGGCGTCGAAGGCCTCGCGGTCGATGAAGAGGTCGCGCACGGCGGCATTGGCAGCGCCGGACTCGGTGCCGAAGGTCGCCAGCCGGCGGAAGGTGATGGTGAAATCGGCCCGGTCCCGGGCCATCAGGCGCAGCAGGTCGTCGACCAGTGCCTCGTCCTCTTCGCGTTCGGCCCGCAGGCCGAGCTTGGCGCGCAGGGCCGCCAGCAGCGCGCGCGGGTAGGCGGTCTTGTACGGCTCCAGCGCGGCCAGCGCGGCGTCGCTGTCGTCGATCAGCGGCAGCAGCGCCTGCGCCAGCGCGTGCAGGTTCCACAGTGCCACGGCGGGCTGGCGCGCGTAGGCGTAGCGGCCCTGATGGTCGCTGTGGTTGCAGACGTGGCCCGGGTCGAAGGCGTCCATGAAACCAAAGGGGCCGTAATCGATGGTCAGCCCCAGGATCGACATGTTGTCGGTGTTCATGACGCCGTGGCAGAAGCCCACCGCCTGCCACTGCGCCAGCAGCGCCGCGGTGCGCCGTGTCACCGCCTCCAGCAGGCCGGCATAGGGTGCGGCCGTGCCCTGCAGCGCCGGGTAGAAACGTTCGATGGTGGCGTCGGCCAGGGTCTTCAACGCCGCCTCGTCCTGCGCCGTGTGCGTGAAATGCTCGAAGTGACCGAAACGCAGGAAGCTCGGCGCCACCCGCGTCACCACGGCAGCCGTTTCCACCGTCTCGCGGTGCACCGGCAGGGGCGAGCCCACCAGCGCCAGCGCGCGCGTGGTCGGGATGCCCAGCGCGTGCATGGCCTCGGAACACAGGTACTCGCGGATCGACGAGCGCAGCACGGCGCGCCCGTCGCCCATGCGCGAGTAAGGCGTCAGGCCACTGCCCTTGAGCTGCACTTCCACTGGCCCCATGGCGCTGTCGGCTTCGCCCAGCAACAGCGCACGGCCATCGCCCAGTTGCCCGGCCCAGACGCCGAACTGGTGTCCCGAGTAGACGGTGGCCAGCGTGCCGCCCGGGGGCTGTGCGGTGCCGGACAGCAGCGCCAGTGCGGCGTCGCCGTCGAACCAGTCGGCCCAGCCCAGTTCGCGCGCCAGCGCGTCGTTGCGGGCCACCCAGTGGGCCCCGGGCAGGCCCTGCGGCAGCTGCGCGACGCTGAAAGCGGCGCCCAGGCTGCGCATCAGGCCGGCCTGTCGCCAGGCGGGGGCGGCCGCGGTGCGCCAGGGGTCGCGTGCGTTCATGACGGGATTGTCCGCCGGCCTGGCCTGGCGCGAGGTCCTTGGGGTCATCGCGCTGTCACCAGCGAGACAAGCGCTTCGGGGTAGTCCCTAAAGCCCGGGACCGTGCACTTCAGCTACCTTCCACAGGTTCACCGATTCCTCCAGGAGACCACGATGACTATCCGCAGAACCGTCCTCAGCATCGCCCTGGGCAGTGCCTTGGCCCTCGGCAGCAGTGGCGCCTTCGCGCAGAAGGGCGAGACGGTCAGGATCGCCTGGATCGACGCCCTCACCGGCATGACGGCGGCAACCGGCCAGAACCAGCTCAAGGGCTTCCAGTTCATGGCCGAGCAGTTCAGCAAGAACAATCCCGCCGGCGTGAAGTTCGAGATCACCTCGTTCGACAACAAGCTCAGCCCGCAGGAAACGGTCAACGCCCTGCAGGCGGCCATCGATCAGGGTATCCGCTATGTGGCCCAGGGCACCGGCACCGGACCGGCCACCGCCATCATCGACTTCCTGAACAAGTACAACGAGCGCAACCCGGGCAAGGAAGTGCTGTTCCTGAACTACGCCGCGGTGGACCCGTCGCTGACCAACGAGAAGTGCAGCTTCTGGCATTTCCGCCTCGACGCCGACACGTCGATGAAGATGGAGGCGCTGACCACCTTCATGAAGGACCAGGCCGACGTCAAGAAGGTCTACCTCATCAACCAGAACTACGCCCACGGCCACCAGGTGTCGAAATACGCCAAGGAGAACCTGGCACGCAAGCGTCCCGACATCCAGATCGTCGGCGACGACCTGACGCCGCTGGCGCAGACGCGCGACTTCGCGCCCTACATCGCCAAGATCAAGGCCTCGGGTGCCGACACGGTGGTCACCGGCAACTGGTCGTCCGACCTCACGCTGCTGGTCAAGGCCGCCAACGACGGTGGCCTGACCGCGAAGTTCTACACCTATTACGCCGTCGTCAGCGGCACGCCCACCGCCCTGGGCGCCAATGCGGCGGGCCGCGTCTACCAGGTCGGCGTCATGCCGGTCGACCTCCCGGCAGGGCGCAAGGTCATGGACGAGTACAAGGCCAAGTTCAACGACGACTTCTACACGGCCCAGATCTACAACGCCTACGCCCTTCTCGGCGCGGCGATGGCCAAGGCCAAGAGCACGGCGCCCATCAAGGTGGCGGCGGCGCTCGAGGGCCTCGAGGTCAACGGCCTGAGCGGCCCGGTCACGATGCGCAAGACCGACCACCAGCTGCAGCAGGCCGTCTACATCACCCAGTGGCAGAAGGCCGGCGCCAAGCCGTACGACTACAGCGTCGAAAACACCGGCTACAACTTCCGCACCATCAAGACCTACGAGCCTTATGTCGCCAGCACGCCGACGTCGTGCCAGATGAAGCGCCCGTCGGGGCTTTGAGCACCCTCGCCAGCGGCCGGGCCCTGGGGAGCTCGCTCCGCGGGGCCCTTTCTTTCGGGTGAAGCTCGGGTGGACCAGCTCCTCATCAACGTCCTGAACGGCATCAGCGCCGGGCTGCTGCTGTTCATGCTCAGCTCGGGGCTGACGCTGATCTTCAGCATGATGGGCGTGCTGAACTTCGCGCACGCCAGTTTCTACATGGTCGGGGCGTATTTCGCGTACACGCTGACGCGGCTGGTGGGTTTCTGGCCGGCGCTGGTGGTGGCGCCGCTGCTGGTGGGCCTCATCGGTGCGCTGTTCGAGCGCACGGCGCTGCGGCGGGTGCACAAGTTCGGCCACGTGCCCGAACTGCTCATCACCTTCGGCCTGTCGTTCGTGATCCTGGAGCTGGTCAAGCTGATCTGGGGCCTGTCGTCGATGCCCTTCGCGCCGCCCCCGTTGCTGCAGGGGCCCGCCTTCACGGTGGTGCAGTCGGTCGCCGACGGCCTGAGCCTGGTGTGGGGCGCCGCCTCGCCCGAGCGCTGTGCATCGACGGCCGAGCTCATCGTCCACTGTTCGACATTCCCCGCCACGCGCTTCTTCATGATGGCGGTGGCGCTGGTCATGCTGCTGGCGCTGTGGCTGCTGCTGACGCGCACGCGCATCGGCCTGGTGATCCAGGCCGCCCTCACGCACCCCGAGATGGTCGAGGCCCTGGGCCACAACGTGCCGCGGGTGTTCATGCTGGTCTTCGGCAGCGGCTGCGGCTTGGCCGGCCTGGCGGGGGTGATCGGCGGCGTGACCTTCGTCACCGAGCCGTCGATGGCCACCATCGTCGGCTCGATCATCTTCGTCGTCGTCGTTGTCGGCGGCATGGGCTCGCTGGCCGGCGCCTTCGTCGCATCGCTGTTGATCGGGCTGCTGCAGACGCTGCCGCTGACGGTGGACAAGTCGCTCGTCCACGTGGCCGCCAGCCTGGGCTGGTCGGTGGTGCCCGGCGACCTGGGTTACCCGCTCATGAAGATCACGCTGGCCCAGGCGGCACCCATCCTGCCCTACCTGCTGCTGGTGCTGATCCTGATCTTCAGGCCCAAGGGCCTGCTCGGCACGCGCGAAAGCTGAACCGATGGCGCGCGCACACGAGACCCGCCCCCGCTACCGCTTCAAGCCCTGGAACGTGGGCCGCTGGGTGCTGTGGGGCCTGTTTGCGCTGGTGCTGCTGGTGGCCCCGCTGCTGTGGAGCACGGGCTTCGCGCTCACCATGCTGTCGCAGATGGGCATCGCCATCGTCGCCTGCCTGGCCTACAACATCCTGCTCGGCCAGGGTGGCATGCTCAGCTTCGGCCACGCCGTGTACACCGGCCTGGGGTCCTTCCTGGCCATCCACACGCTCAACATGGTGGCCAATGGTGCGCTGGCATTGCCGATCAGCCTGATTCCGCTGGCCGGCGCACTCGGCGGCTTGTTCTTTGCCGCCATCCTGGGCTACGTCACGACGAAGAAGGCGGGGACCACCTTCGCGATGATCACGCTGGGCATCGGGGAGCTGGTCTGGTCGATGTCGCTGATGGTGCCCGAGTTCTTCGGTGGCGAAGGCGGCATCTCGGGCAACCGTGTCGTGGGCGAAGCGTTCCTGGGCATCAGCTTCGGGCCGCAGATCCAGGTCTACTACCTGATCGCGGTGTATTGCTTCGTCTGCACCGCGCTCATGTTCGCCCTCACGCGCACGCCGCTGGGCCGCATGCTCAACGCCGTGCGCGACAACCCCGAGCGCGTCGAATTCATCGGCTACAACACGCAGCGCGTGCGCTACATCGCGTTCATGATCTCGGGGCTGTTCTCGGGCGTGGCCGGCGGCCTGGCGGCACTGAACTTCGAGCTCGTCACGGCCGAGGTGGTGGGTGCCGGCCGCTCGGGCGCCTACCTGCTTTTCGTGTTCCTGGGCGGCGCCACCTTCTTCTTCGGCCCCATCATCGGCGCCGTGCTGATGGTGGTGGCGCTGGTGCTGCTGTCGGAGCTGACGCAGGCCTGGCTGCTGTACCTGGGCCTGGTCTTCGTGTTCATGGTGATGTATGCACCGGGCGGCATTTCCAGCCTGATCATGATGAATCTGCGCGTGGCCAGCTTCGGCAAGCTGCGGCCGCTGCTGGGGTCCTACCTGGCGCTGGCGGGCACGGCGGCCACGATCCTGGCCGGTGCGGGGGCGATGATCGAGATGGTCTACCACCTGCAGCTCAACGAGGCGCTGGGCCCCGAGCTCAGGTTCATGGGTGCCGCGCTCAACGCCAAGAGCCTGGACAGCTGGTTCGGCGCCTGCTTCGTGCTCGCCGTGGGGGTGGCGCTGTTCGAGATGACGCGGCGCCACTTCGCCCGACTGTGGGGCCAGACGCAGGAAGAGATCGAGCGCGAGATCAAACGCCGCGAGGCGGCGATATGACGAACCTGGCTGCCGCGGCCGGCGCCGAATTCGCCATCGAACTGCGCGACGTGCGCAAGAGCTTCGGCAAGACCGAGATCATCCGTGGCGCCAGCCTGGCCGTGCGGCCCGGCGAGCGCGTGGCCATCATCGGCCCCAACGGCGCCGGCAAGAGCACGCTCTTCAACCTCATCAGCGGCCGCTTCGGCAGCACCTCGGGCGACATCCTGCTGCACGGGCACAAGATCGACGGCCTCAAGCCCTACGAGGTCACGCGCCGCGGCCTGGCGCGCAGCTTCCAGGTCAGCAACCTGTTCACGCGGCTGTCGGTGTTCGAGAACCTGCGCTGCGCCGTGCTGTGGAGCCTGGGCTACAAGTACGCGTTCTGGAAGTTCCTGGCCGACCTGAACGACGCCAACGAGCGTGCCGAAGAAGTGATGGAGATGCTCAAGCTCGAGAAGCGGCGCGATGTGCAGGCCATGAACCTGACCTACGCCGAGCAGCGGGCGCTGGAGATCGGCATCACCATCGCCGGCGGCGCCAGCGTGATCCTGCTCGACGAACCCACCGCGGGCATGAGCCGCAGCGAGACCTCGCGCTTCGTCAACCTCATCCGCGAGGTGACCGAGGGCAAGACGCTGCTGACGGTGGAGCACGACATGGGCGTGGTCTTCGGCCTCGCCGACAAGATCGCCGTGCTGGTCTACGGCGAGGTGATTGCCTTCGACTTGCCCGAGGCGGTGCGCAGCAACGAGCGCGTGCAGGAAGCCTATCTGGGCTCGGTGCTGGCCGACCAGCAGGCCGCCGCGGCGGCGGGCCACTGAGATGCTGACGCTGCGCAACGTCCACGCCTTCTACGGCAAGAGCCATGTGCTGCACGGCGTGCACTTCGAGGTGCGGCCGGGCGAGATCGTGGCGTTGCTGGGTCGCAACGGCTCGGGCCGCTCGACCACCGTCAAGACCATCATGGGCCTCGTCGAAGGCACGGGCTCGGTGCGCTGGAAGGATGCCGAGATCCTGGGCTCCGAGGCCTTCCGGATCGCCCACGCCGGCATCGGCTACGTGCCCGAGAACCGCGACATCTTTCCCACCCTGACGGTGCACCAGAACCTGCTGCTCGGCCAGAAGCGCGGCGCCAAGACGGCGCGCTGGTCCTTCGACGACATGTATGCCCTGTTCCCGCGCCTGAAGGATCGCCAGCACAACGAAGCAGGCGTGCTGTCGGGCGGCGAGCAGCAGATGCTCACGCTGTGCCGCACGCTGATGGGCGACCCCGAGCTGATCATGATCGACGAGCCCACCGAGGGCCTGGCGCCCAAGATCGTGGAGCTGGTGGCCGCCTACCTGCACGAACTGAAGCGGCGCGGCATCTCGGTGCTGCTGGTGGAACAGAAGCTGACCATCGCGCTGGAAGTCGCCGACCGCTGCCTGGTGATGGGCCACGGCCAGATCGTCTTCGAAGGCCGGCCGGCGGACCTGCGCGCGAATGCCTACATCCGCAAGGAGTGGCTGGAGGTTTGAGCCCCCAGGCTTGTCGCGCCAGGGACATCGTGCCCTCGGAGCCCCAGCCTAGAATCGCACGACCGTTCTATTTGCACCCCGAGGAGTCGCCATGGGCGCCAGCTACCAAGTGCGCGGCAAGGTCGCCGTCATCACCCTTGACAACCCGCCCGTCAACGGCCTCGGCTACGACACCAGGCGCGAGTTCAGCGCCGGCGTCGAGCGTGCGCTGGCCGACGCGGCGGTGGCCGCGATCGTCATCACCGGCGCCGGCAAGGCCTTCTCGGGCGGCGCCGACATCAAGGAGTTCGGCAGCCCGAAGGCGGTGGGCGAGCCCAACCTGCTGTCGCTGATCCGCCAGCTCGAAGGGGCCACCAAGCCGGTGGTGGCCGCCGTGCACAGCGTGTGCATGGGCGGCGGCCTGGAACTGGCGCTGGGTTGTCACTACCGCGTGGCTGCGCCGGGCGCCAACGTGGCGCTGCCCGAGGTCAAGATCGGTCTCATTCCCGGCGCCGGCGGCACGCAGCGGCTGCCGCGCGTGCTGGGGGTGGAGATGGCGCTGAACATGATCGTCAGCGGCGAAGCGGTGAAGAGCGAGGTGCTGGCGGCGATCCCGGGCCAGAAGCTGTTCGACCGCATCGTCGGCGAAGACCTGCTCGACGCCGCCTGCCACTTTGCCGGCGAGGCGGCGGCCGTTCACGCCGCGGGCCAGCCGCTGCCGCTGGTGCGCGAGCTGAAGGCCACGCACCCGAATGCCGACGCCTACTTCCAGTTCGCGCGCAACATGGTCAAGGGCATGGCGAAGAGTTTCCCGGCGCCGGCCAGGTGTGTCGATGCCGTCGAAGCGGCGGTGAAGCGCAAGTTCGACGACGGCATGGCCTACGAGCGCGAGCTCTTCACCGCGCTGATGTTCACGCCCGAGTGCAAGGCGCTGCGCCACGCCTTCTTCGGCGAACGCGCCGCCAGCAAGATCCCCGACGTGCCCGAGGACACGCCGCAACGCAGCATCAAGAAGGTCGCCGTCATCGGCGCCGGCACCATGGGCGGCGGCATCAGCATGAACTTCCTCAACGCCGGCATCCCGGTGGTCATCCTGGAGATGAAGCAGGAGGCACTGGACCGCGGCGTGGCGACGATCCGCAAGAACTACGACAACCAGGTCAGAAAGGGCAAGCTCAAGCAGGACAAGCTCGACGCGCGCATGGCGCTGCTGAGCACAACCCTGGACTACGCCGACATCGCCGACGCCGACATGGTCATCGAGGCCGTGTTCGAGGAGATGGGCGTCAAGGAAAAGGTCTTCAAGAAGCTGGACGAAGTCATGAAGCCCGGCGCCATCCTGGCCAGCAACACGAGCACGCTGGACCTCGACCAGATCGCCTCTTTCACAACGCGGCCGCAGGATGTCGTCGGCACGCACTTCTTCAGCCCCGCCAACGTGATGAAGCTGCTCGAAGTGGTGCGCGGCGCGAAGACGGCCAAGGACGTGCTGGCCACCGTGATGGCGCTGGCCAAGAAGATCCGCAAGACGGCGGTGGTGT
Source organism: Rubrivivax sp. (assembly GCA_014859905.1). Lineage (GTDB taxonomy): Bacteria > Pseudomonadota > Gammaproteobacteria > Burkholderiales > Burkholderiaceae_C > Rubrivivax. Next base: position 8,786 of record JACZKT010000708.1, on the reverse strand, counting down.
CGGGCGTGTGCGACGGCTTCATCGGCAACCGCATGATCGAGCAGTACTCGCGCCAGGCCGGCTTCCTGCTGGAAGAGGGCTGCACGCCGGCGCAGGTGGACCGCGCGGTGGAGAAGTTCGGCTTCGCGATGGGCCCCTTCCGCATGGGTGACCTGGCGGGCAACGACATCGGCTGGGCCATCCGCAAGCGCCGCTACCTCGAAAAGCCCCACATGCGCTACAGCAGGACGGCCGACCTGCTGTGCGAGATGGGCCGCTACGGCCAGAAGACGGGTGCCGGCTGGTACGACTACCGGCCCGGCAAACGCGACGCCATCCCGTCGCCGGTGGTGGTGGAGATGATCGAAAGGCACCGCGCCGAGCTCGGTATCCAGCCGCGCCAGATCAGCGACGACGAGATCGTGCACCGCCTCGTCTACTCGCTCGTCAACGAGGGCGCGCGGATCCTGGACGACGGCATCGCCAGCAAGGCCAGCGACATCGACATGGTCTACCTCACCGGCTACGGTTTCCCGCTGCACCGCGGCGGGCCGATGTGCTACGCCGACCAGCAGGGGCTGTTCAACGTCGTGCAGACCATGAAGCGCTTCGCCGCCAACCCGCATGACGACGCCTCGTTCTGGCAACCCGCGCCGCTGCTGGCGAAGCTGGCGGCCGAAGGCAGGAGCTTCACCTGAACCTCGGTGGCATGATCAAGCGCGTCTTGCTGGGCCTGCTGGCCGGGCTGTTGCTGCTGGCCGCAGCGCTGGTGGTCAATGCGCTGCGCCAGGGCTCACGGCAGGTGGTGGTGCCGGCCCTGGCGCCCTTGGCGGTGGACGCCGACCGCGTCGCCGAGTCCATGGCCATCGCGGTGCGCGCCAAGACGGTGAGTGGCCTGCTCGACCCCGTCGGCGTGGCCGCCGAATTCGACAAGCTGCATGCGCACCTGGCGTCGCGCTATCCGCTGGTGCACGCCACGCTCAGGAAGGAGATCGTCGGCGCACACAGCCTGCTCTACAGCTGGCCCGGCTCGGACCCCCAGGCACAAGCGATCGCGTTGCTGGCGCACCAGGACGTGGTGCCGGTGGCGCCAGGCACCGAAGCGCTTTGGAAGCAGCCGCCCTTTGCCGGCGTGGTCGAGGGTGGCGTGGTCTGGGGCCGCGGCACACTGGACAACAAGAGCAACCTCATCACGCAGATGGAGGCCGTGGAGTCGCTCCTGCAGGCCGGCTTCAAGCCGCGTCGCACCATCTACCTGATCGCCGGCCACGACGAAGAAGTGGGCGGGCAGCGCGGTGCCGTGGCCATCGCGGAATTGCTCAGGCAGCGCGGCGTGCGGCTGGACTTCGTGCTCGACGAAGGCCTGGCGGTGACCGAAGGCATCCTGCCGGGCGTGGACCAGCCGCTGGCCCTGATCGGGCTGGCCGAGAAGGGTTCGGTGTCGCTGCGCCTGGCGGCGCAGGCCGCGCCGGGCCATTCGTCCATGCCGCCCGGGCCGGGGCAGAGCGCCATCGGCATGCTCAGCGCCGCGCTGGCGCGGCTGGACCAGCATCCCATGCCCGGTGGCATCAAGGGCGTCGCGGCGGCCATGTTTGCCGTGGTGGCGCCGGAGCTGCCGTTCGGGCAAAGGCTGGCGATGTCCAACCTGTGGCTGCTGCGGCCGGTGGTCGAGAACATGCTGTCCAAGGGTGCGGCCACCAACGCCATGATGCGGACCACCACGGCGATGACCGTGCTCAACGCCGGCATGAAGGACAACGTGCTGCCGGGCCGCGCCGAGGCGGTCGTCAACTTCCGCATCCTGCCCGGCGACACGGTCGAGTCGGTGGCCGCACACGTGCGGCGGGTCATCGCCGACGAGCGCATCGAAGTCCAGCCGGTGGGGGTGGCGTTCGAGGCTTCATCGGTCTCGTCAGCCACCGCGCCGGCATTCGGCCTCGTCGAGCGCACGATCCGCGAAGTCTTCCCCGACAGCATGGTGGCGCCGAGCCTGATGTTGGCCGCCAGCGACGCACGGCACTTCCAGGCCGTGGCCGACCAGACCTATCGTTTCATGCCGATCCGCTTCAAGTCGGAGGACCTGCCGCGTGTGCACGGCACCGACGAACGCATCGCCGCGGCGCAGCTGGCCGACATGGTTCGCTTCTACCACCGCCTGCTGCAGCAGGCGGCCCAATGACCCTCAAGCAAGGACGCCCGTCATGACCCGTGCCGTCATCGTCTCCACCGCACGCACGCCGCTGGCCAAGAGCTGGAAAGGCGCCTTCAACATGACCCACGGCGCCACGCTCGGCGGCTTTGCCGTCCAGGCCGCCATCGAGCGTGCCGGCATCGACCCGGGTGCCATCGAGGACGTGCTGATGGGCTGCGCCAACCCCGAAGGCGCCACCGGCATGAACATCGCGCGCCAGATCGCCTTGCGCGCCGGGCTGCCGGTCAGCGTGAGCGGCACCACCATCAACCGCTTCTGCTCCAGCGGCCTGCAGACCATCGCGCTGGCCGCGCAGCGCATCATCGCCGGCGAGGCCGAGGTCTTCGTGGCCGGCGGCGTGGAGAGCATTTCCTGCGTGCAGCAGGAGATGAACAAGCACATGCTGGTGGACCCGGCGCTGCAGAGACTCAAGCCCGAGGTCTACTGGAGCATGCTGCAGACGGCCGAGAACGTGGCCCAGCGCTACGGCGTGGCCAAGGAACGCATGGACCGCTACGGTGCCGGCAGCCAGCAGAAGGCCTGCGCGGCGCAGGAGCAGGGCCTGTTCAAGGACGAGATCGTTGCCTGCACGGTGACCACCGGCGTCGCCGACGCCGTGCTCGGCCTGCGCAGCAAGGAAGTCACGGTGAGCGCCGACGAAGGCCTGCGCCCGGGCACCACCTACGAGGGCATCAAGGACATCCGCTCGGCCATGCCCGGCGGCGTCGTCACCGCCGGCAACGCCAGCCAGTTCAGCGACGGCGCCGGCGCCTGCGTGGTCGTCAGCGAGACCTACGCCGAACAGAAGGGACTCCAGCCGCTGGGCCGCTTCCTGGGCTTTGCGGTGGCCGGCTGCGAGCCCGACGAGATGGGCATCGGTCCCGTGTTCGCAGTGCCCAAGGTGCTGCAGCGCTTGGGGCTGAAGGTCGACGACATCGACCTCTGGGAACTCAACGAGGCCTTCGCCGTGCAGGTGCTGTACTGCGCCGACCGGCTGGGCATCCCGATGGACCGCCTCAACGTCAACGGCGGCGCCATCGCCGTCGGCCACCCCTACGGCGTGAGCGGCCAGCGCCTCACCGGGCATGCGCTGATCGAAGGCAGGCGCCGCGGCGCCAGGCGCGTGTGCGTGACGATGTGCATCGGCGGCGGCATGGGGGCGGCGGGCATCTTCGAGGTGCTGTGAGGGCCTCCCGCGCGCTTCGGTCCGCAGTTGCGCCGCGGCCGCCGCTCGAGCGTGGGCCGGCAGGGGCATCGAAGCGATGACGCCCGACCTCGACACCGTGCGCGAGTTCTTCCGCCTCTCGCCCTTCATGGTCGATCTGGGCGTCGAGCCCACTGCGGTGAGCGCCGGTCGCATCACCACTCAGTTGCCATTGCGCCAGCGACACATGCAGCACACCGGGCAGGCCCACGCCGGCGTCATGACCGCGCTGGCCGACCACAGCATGGGCGCGGCCGCGCAGACCCTGGCCCCCGAGGGCCACTGGGTGCTGACGGCCGAGCTCAAGACCAGCGCACTGCGCCCGGGCCGCGGCGAGCGGCTGGTGTGCGAGGCGCACGTGCTCAAGGCCGGGCGGCGCATCAGCTTCACCGAGGCCGAGGTCTACGCCGAACAGGGCGGCCAACGCACGCTCGTGATGAAGGCCTCGGCCACCATGGCCATCGTCGCCGCCGACGCCTGAGCCCTGCCATGCGCCGCACCGTCGACTTCCTGCTCCACGACTGGCTCGGCGTGGCGTCGCTGTTGCAGCGCCCGCGCTTTGCCGACCATTCGGCAGAGACCTTCGCCTCCGTGTTCGACACCTGCGAACGCATCGCGCGCGAGAAGTTCGCGCCCTTCAACCGACTGTCCGATACGCAGGAGCCGCACTTCGACGGCCAGCGCGTGCACCTGCCGCAGGCCACGCACGATGCCTGTGCCGCCTACGTCGCCTCGGGCATGCTCGCCGCGGCGCAAGACTATGAACTGGGCGGCATGCAGCTGCCCTGCGTCATCGAGATGGCCGCCAACGCCTTCTTCAGCAAGGCCAGCGTGTCCCTGGGCGGCTACGCCATGCTCACCAGCGGCAACGCCGACTTGTTGCTGGCCCACGGCACACCGGCGCAGCGCGAGGTGTTTGCCAGGAACGAATTCGCCGGCCGCTGGTTCGGCACCATGTGCCTGAGCGAGCCGCAGGCGGGTTCGTCGCTGTCGGACGTGGCCACACGCGCCGTGCCGGACGGCGCGGGATTCGACACCGACCCGCTGGGTCCGCGCTACCGCTTGCGCGGCAACAAGATGTGGATCAGTGCCGGCGAGCACGAGATCACCGAGAACATCGTCCACCTCGTGCTGGCCAAGATCCCGGGGCCCGACGGCAAGCCCGTCGCCGGCACGCGCGGCATCTCGCTGTTCATCGTGCCCAAGCACCTCGTGAACGAGCGGGGCGAACTCACCGGCGAGCGCAACGACGTCGCGCTGGCCGGGCTCAACCACAAGCTGGGCTTTCGCGGCACCAGCAACACGCTGCTCAATTTCGGCGAGGGCAAGTTTGCGGTGCGCGGCGGACCCGGTGCCATCGGCTACCTGGTCGGCGAGCCCGGCGCCGGACTGCGCTGCATGTTCCACATGATGAACGAGGCGCGCATCGGCGTCGGCATGGGCGCCGTGATGCTGGGGTACGCGGGCTACGAGGCGAGCCTGGAGTACGCCCGGCAGCGCACCCAGGGCCGCCCCATCACCGGCGGCGGCAAGGACGCGACGCAGCCGCCGATCCCGATCATCGAGCACGCCGACGTGCGCCGCATGCTGCTGGCGCAGAAGAGCTACGTCGAAGGCGGCCTGGCGCTCGAGCTGTACTGCGCGCGACTGGTCGACGAACTGCACACCGGCGCACCGCAGGCCGCGCGCGAAGCCGGCACGCTGCTCGAGGTGCTGACCCCCATCGCCAAGAGCTGGCCCAGCGAATGGTGCCTGGAGGCCAACTCGCTGGCCATCCAGGTGCTGGGCGGCTACGGCTACACGCGCGACTTCATGGTCGAACAGTACTGGCGCGACAACCGCCTGAACATGATCCACGAAGGCACGCACGGCATCCAGGCGCTGGACCTGCTGGGCCGCAAGGTGGTGATGGACGGTGGTGCCGGGCTCGAGCTGCTGGCCACGCGCATCGGCGCAACGATCGAGCGCGCCGGCCGCGTCGAAGGCCTGGCCGCGCCGGCCAGGGAACTGGCCGCGACGCTCCACGAACTCGGCGCCGCGACCCGGGCCGCCTGGGCCACCGGCGTGCCTGAAGAAGCCCTGGCCAACGCCACGCCCTACCTGCAGGCCTTCGGCCATGTCGTGCTCGCCTGGCTGTGGCTGGACGTGGCGCTGACGGTCCGGTGCGCCGGCGCCGAAGTGGGGGCATTCGGGCAAGGCAAACTCGCTGCCATGCGCTACTTCTACGCCTACGAACTGCCCAAGGTGGACGCCTGGCTGGGTGTCGTCGCGCGCCGCGAAGCGCTGGTGCGCGAGATGCACGACGACTGCTTCTGACGATGAGCCACCCGGCCCTCGGAAGACTCATCTGGCTACTGATCTACGGCGGCCTGCTCCTCGCCGGCCTCGGCATCTTCGTGATGCGCCACGATGCCGTGCTTGGCTGGGTGCTCGTGGTGGCCGGTGCACTCGAAACCGCCGCCGGCGTCGTGCTGATCTGGGTGCGTTCGCGCCGCAAGAGTTGACCCTGTTGAATCTCGACCCGCCCAACCCCAAACCACCAAGGACCTGACCATGGGCACACCCGTCCAACAACTCTTCGACCTCAGCGGCCAGGTCGCGCTGGTGACCGGCGGCTCGCGCGGCCTGGGCCTGCAGATGGCCGAGGCGCTGGGTGAAGCCGGCGCCAGGATCATGCTGACTTCGCGCAAGGCGGCCGACCTCGAAGAGGCGGCGGCGCAGCTGTCCGAGCGCGGCATCGACGCGCGCTGGATCGCCGCCGACGCCAGCGACCCGGTGCAGATCCAGAAGGTCGTCGACGAAACCATGCAGCGCCTGGGCCGCATCGACATCCTCGTCAACAACGCCGGCGCCACCTGGGGCGCGCCGGCCGAGGACTACCCGCTGGCGGCCTGGGACAAGGTGATGAACCTCAACATCCGCAGCCTGTTCCTGTTTGCGCAGGCCGTCGGCAAGGCCAGCATGATCCCCAAGCAGCGCGGCCGCATCATCAACGTGGCGTCGATCGCCGGCCTGGGCGGCTCGATGGACGTCAAGTTCATCGCCTACGGCACCAGCAAGGGTGCGGTGGTCAATTTCACGCGCACGCTGGCGGCGGAGTGGGGCGCCTACGGCATCACCGTCAACGCATTGGCGCCGGGTTTCTTCCCGAGCAAGATGACGCAGGGTGTGCTGGCGCAGTTCGGCGCCGACAAGCTGGCTGCGGCCGCGCCGCTCAAGCGCCTGGGCGACGACGACGACCTCAAGGGCGCCGCGCTGCTGTTCGCCAGCGCCGCCGGCAAGCACATCACCGGGCAGATCCTGGCCGTCGACGGCGGCGTGTCTTCGGTGCACGGCGGGTGAAGGCGAGCCGGCTGCCCTTTCCTCGGCGCATCCCTTTCGTCGAGGAACTCGGCCTCGAGCTCTGGGGTTTCGGCGGCGGCCAGGCCGAACTGCGGCTGGACCTCGCCGAGGCGCACCTCAACTACTGGGACGTGGCGCACGGCGGCGTGCTGATGACGCTGCTCGACGTGGCGATGGCACACGCGGCGCGCAGTGTCGGCGTTTCCATGACGGCCGCGCGCAGCACCGGGGTGACCATGGAAGCGGCGCAGAGCCTGCCCGCCGACGCTGTCGAGCAGGGCCCCGGCGTGGCCACCATCGAGATGAAGACCAGTTTCATGCGCCCGGCCGAGGGTCGCCTGCGCGCCCTTGGCTCGCTGCTGCACAGGACCGCCACGCTGGCCTTCTGCGAAGGCAGCGTCTTCGACGAGGCCGGCCGCCTCTGCGCCCACGCCACCGGCACCTTCAAGTACCTGCGCGCGCTGCCCACCACGGGCCGCCATGCCAAGACGTTGCAGCGCGCGGCGCCACCGCCCGACAAGGAGAATCCATGATCAACCGCCGCATCGTGCTGGCATCGCGCCCGGCCGCCGAGGCCACGCTGGACAACTTCCGCCTCGAAGCGGTCGAACTGCCCGCGCTCGACGACGGCCAGGTGCTCGTGCGCCACCACTGGCTGAGCCTGGACCCCTACATGCGCATGCGCATGAACGACACCAAGAGCTACGCCGCGCCGCAGGCCATCGGCGCCGCGATGGTGGGCGGCACCGCGGGCGAGGTGGTCGAGTCGCGCCACGAGCGCTTCCAGCCCGGCGACACCGTCGTCGGCTCGGGAGGCTGGCAGGAATACTCTGTCGTCGACGCGCGCCAGAGCGGCGTGCTGCGCAAGGTCGACGCCTCGGTGATCCCGCTGTCGGCCTACCTCGGCGCGGTGGGCATGCCCGGCGTCACGGCCTGGTTCGGGCTGACGCAGATCATCCAGCCCAAGGCCGGCGAAACCGTGGTCGTGAGTGCCGCCAACTGGCCCACGGCGCTGCCGACGGCGCCGTGGGCCAGTTGGCGCGGGCCCGCGGCTGCCGCGCGGTGGGTATCGCGGGCGGCGCCGACAAGTGCGCCTACGTCGTCGACACGCTCGGCTTCGACGCCTGCATCGACTACAAGGCGCACCGCGACTTCGCCTCCCTGGCGGCGGCGCTGGACGCCGCGGCGCCCAAGGGTGTCGACGGCGACTTCGAAAACGTCGGCGGCATGATTCTGGACGTGGTGATGTCGCGCATGAATGCCTTCGGCCGCATCGCGCTGTGCGGCATGATCTCGGGCTACGACGGCGCGCCGATCCCGATGGCGCGGCCGGCGCTGCTGCTCACGCAAAGGCTCAAGCTGCAGGGCTTCATCGTCAGCGAGCACATGGCCTCGTGGCCCGAGGCACTGAAGGAACTCGGCGGCCTGGTCGCCCGCGGCCAGCTCAAGTACCGCGAGAGCATTGCCGTGGGCATCGAGAATGCGCCCGAGGCCTTCCTGGGCCTGCTCAAGGGCAGGAATTTCGGCAAGCAACTGGTGAAACTGATTTGAACTGGACCTGGTCGCGCTTCCGCGAGCTCGGCGTCGACAACCTCTACGACGCCCTGGCCTTGCGCTGCCGTGTCTTCGTGCTCGAGCAGGGCCCCTACCTCGACCCCGACGGCATCGACCGCCAGGCCTGGCACCTGCTGGGGCGCGACGGGCACGGCACGCTGCACGCCTACCTGCGCATCGTCGACCCCGGCGTGAAGTTCGCCGAGCCTTCGATGGGCCGCGTCATCACCTCGCCCGAGGCGCGCCGCACCGGCCTCGGCCGCGCTCTGGTGAGCGAAGGCGTGGCGCGCTGCAATGCCGCGTGGCCCGGGCAGGGCATGCGCATCAGCGCGCAGGCGCACCTGGAACGTTTCTACGGCGGCTGGGGATTCCAGCGCGTCGGCGAGCCCTACCTGGAAGACGCCATCCCGCATCTGGAAATGTTGCGGCCCGCAGGCCCTGGGGCAGGGTAGGCGGGCTGAGGAGAAGCTGATGAACGCCAGCCACGAAGTCACCAACCAGAGCACGCCCTACAGC
>JACZKT010000707.1 GCA_014859905.1 Rubrivivax sp. | reverse complement strand
GGCGCGATCCAGGTCTTCCGGCCGCTCGTCGGCAGCGTGCTGCTGCTGGGAGCGGTGGGGCAACTGCAGTTCGAGGTCGTGGCGCACCGGCTGGAGCACGAGTACGGCTGCAAGGCGCGCATCATGCCCAGCCGCTACCAGGTGGCGCGCTGGGTGAGCTGCGACGAAGCCGACGGCGGCGAGCGCGAGCTCAAGCGTTTCATCGACGGCAATGCGCACCGCGTCGCCTTTGATGCCGTCGACGCACCGACGGTGCTGGTGGAATACGCGCCCGAGCTGCGCGCCATCGAAAGCAACTGGCCCAAGATCAGGTTCCACGCCCTGCGTGAACACGCCGGGCTGGTGTTCCAGAAGCGGCTGGAGGGGTGACAAGATGCAGTTGAACCTACTGCACGCCCCGATCTGTTGCGCCTGCGCTCCCCGCCGTTCGGCCGGCGTACTCGACGCAAGCTCGGGCCGCTCGCCACGGTGCCGTCGCGTTCTGTGAACGTTCAGATCCGCTTCAGCAGTTCGGTCAGCGACTGCCGCAAGGCCGGCAGATCGCTCGAGACGATGCTCCAGACGGTGGCCATGTCGATGCCCAGATAGGCGTGCAGCAGCCGGTTGCGCGTGCCGACGATCTTGCGCCAGGGCACATCCGGCGCCAGCGCGCGCACCTCGGGCGGCACGCGCGTCGCGGCTTCGCCGATCAGCGACATCTTGCGCAGTGTGGCATCCAGGCGCATCCGGTCAGCCGCCAGCGCATCCAGGTCGAAGCCGCGCGTGTAATCGAGCACGGCCTCGCAGAACTCGAGCATGTCCTCGACGTAGAGGCGGGTGTCGCGCTCAGACGGGGATGGCGTCGCGTTCGACATACGGGCGCAGGCGTTCGCGCAGCGCGGTCTCGGTGACCAGGTCGACCGGCCGGCCGAGCAGGTCCTCGATATAGAACTGCACGCCGAAATATTGATCGGCATCGGGCGCAGCGTCGAAGGCCACCAGCACATCGACATCGCTGTCCTCGCGCGCGGTGCCGCGCGCGACGCTGCCGAACAGCGCCAGCCGCCGCACGCCGAAGCGTTCGGCGAGCACGGGCTTGTGCGCGCTCAGCAAGGCCAGGGTGTGTTCGCGGTCCATGGGCGCATCATGCCGCGCCTTGGGCCTTGGCGTCCATCAGTCGGCAGCAAAGTCCAGGCCATGCTGGCGGTCGCCCACCTTGGCGGGCTTGCGTGAGCGGGCGCGGGCGGTGGCCGCACAGCACAGCGA
>JACZKT010000706.1 GCA_014859905.1 Rubrivivax sp. | reverse complement strand
GCCCTGGGGGTGGGCAATCACCCGCGTCACTTCTTCCACTTCCTGGCGTTGAACAGCCTGGGCGCGGCCATCGTGCCCTTGAACCCCGACCATCGCAGCGCCGAGCTGCAGTACGCGCTGGGCCACGCGCGCGTGTCATTGGCGGTGTGCCACGGTGAGCTGGTGAACGCGCTGAGTGAGGCTGCGGCGCGCGATCCGGCGCTGTCGGCATTGCCCATCGCGGCGCTGGATGGCGAAGGCAACGCGCCACCGAGCTTCCCTGCAGCGCCACGGGCCAACAGCCCGGCCGGGCCGCCCGTGGCAGACCCGTTGCGTGGCGAGGTGGCCATCCTGTACACCTCGGGCACCACCGGGCGCCCCAAGGGCTGCGTCCTTACCAACGAGTACGTGCTCGGCGCCGGCGCCTGGTACGTGGGCCTGGGTGGGCACCTGCGCCTCGAACAGGGGTGCGACCGGCTGCTGAATCCGCTTCCGGTGTTCCACATGAACTGCAGCATGGTGGCGTTCTCCGCGGTCATCCACAGTGAGAATTGCCTGGTGCTGCCCGATCGATTCCACGCCCAGACCTGGTGGGAAGACTGCGTGCGCTCCGGGGCCACCGCCATCCATTACCTGGGCATCATGCCGCCGGCACTGTTCAAGCAGGCGCCGGGCGAGTGGGAGAAACGTCACCGGATTCGCTTTGCGCTGGGCGCGGGCTGCGACCCCACCTTGCATGGCCCGTTCGAGCAGAGGTTCGGATTCCCGCTGGTCGAGGTGTGGGGCATGACGGAGACCGGGCGTTTCATCCCCAACCACCTGGACCCACGGCACACCGATACGCGCGCCTTCGGCCGCACCCCGTTGCCGCTACAGGCGCGCGTGGTGGACGAGAACGATGTCGACGTGGCCGATGGCGCGGTTGGAGAACTGCTGGTCCGCGCCGAAGGTGCGGACCCTCGCCAGGGCTTCTTCAGTGGCTATCTCTACGACGAAGCGGCCACGGCCCAGGCCTGGCGCGGCGGCTGGTTCCATACGGGCGATGTGGTGAAGCGCGATGCCCAGGGCGTACTGTACTTCGTCGACCGCAAGAAGGACATGGTTCGCCGGTCTGGCGAGAACATCTCCTCGGCCGAAGTCGAGGCGGTGCTGGCCGTGCACCCGGCCGTGCAGCGCGTGGCGGTGGTGCCGGTGCCCGATGCCCTGCGCGACGAAGAAGTCATGGCCGTGATCGTGCCGGCAGCCGGGCAGGCTGCCGATGAGGCCACGGCGCACGCCTTGGTGCAGTGCTGCCTGGGCCAGCTTGCCTACTACAAGGCGCCGGGCTGGGTGCTGTTCAGTGAGGCGCTTCCGGTGACCCCGACCAACAAGATCCAGAAGAGCAAGCTCTTCGGCGACGGGCAGAGCCCCTTTGTCGGCGCCTTCGACTGCCGGGCGCTGAAGAAGCGCCCCACGACCCAGGGGCGCGCATGACGGCTGCTCTACGCAAACCCGCCGCGGGCCCTGCGCGGCCGCGCGCGGCACACGCCGACAGCCGCCTGCCGCAGATCCTGGATGCCGCGGCGCGACTGTTCTGTGCGCAGGGCTTCCAGGGCACCACGGTGCGCGACATCGCCCAGGCCGTGGGCATCTTGCCGGGCTCTCTGTATTGCCACTTCTCCACCAAGGAAGACTTGCTGGCGGCCGTGTATACCCGCGGTGTCGACCAGATATGCCAGGCCGTGCTGGCCGCCGTGGAGCGGCGCAACGATCCCTGGGACCGGCTGGAGGCCGCCTGCGTGGCGCACCTCGAAGCCATCCTGCGCGACGACGACTATGCCCGCGTGGTGGTGCGGGTACGCCCGGGCGAGGTCAGCGCCGTGGGCGAGCGCCTGGTGCATGAGCGCGACCGCTATGAAGCCCTGTGGGCGAGCCTGGCCGACGCCTTGCCACTGCCGCGCCGCGCCGACCGCAAGGCCCTGCGGCTGATGCTGCTGGGCGCGCTGAACTGGGCGCAGAACTGGTACCGCCCCGACGGACCATCCTCGCCGCGCAGCATCGCGCGGCAGTTCACCGCCTTGCTGCGCCAAGGCACGGAGACCCCCGCATGAACGACACGAACTGCATTCCCAAGGTGCTGGTCACCAAGATCGGCTTCGATGGCCACGACCGCGGCAGCCGCATCGTGGCCGCAGCGCTGCGCGACGCCGGCATGGAGGTGATCTACACGCCGCCGTGGCAGGAGATTCCGGCCGTCGTCAAGCTCGCCACCGAAGAGGACGTCGACGTCATCGGCATCTCCTCGCTCGCGACCGACCACCTGATCGTGCCGAAGCTCGTCGACGCACTGCGCGAGGCGGGCCTCGGCGACGTCGCCGTCATCGTCGGCGGGATCGTCCCCGACGAGGACGAGGACATGCTGCTCGCCGCCGGCGTGGCG
>JACZKT010000705.1 GCA_014859905.1 Rubrivivax sp. | reverse complement strand
GTGGTGTGGGACCTGGCGCACAGCGCCGGCGCGGTGCCGGTGGACCTGCACGCCGACGGCGCCGAGTTCGCCATCGGCTGCGGCTACAAGTACCTCAACGGCGGCCCCGGCGCGCCGGCCTTCGTGTGGGCGCATCCGCGGCATGCCGAACGCTTCTGGCAGCCGCTGGCGGGCTGGATGGGGCACGCGGCGCCGTTCGAATTCAAGCCCGGCTACCGGCCGGCCGCCGGCATCTCGCGCTACCTCTGCGGCACGCCGGCCGTGCTGTCGCTGGCGGCGCTGGAGTGCGGCGTCGATACCGTGCTCGCGGCGCAGCCGCTGGGCGGTATGGCGGCACTGCGCCGCAAGTCGCTGGCGCTGACGCGGCTGTTCGCCGAACGGGTGCAGGCCAGCTGCCCCGGCCTCACGCTGGTGTCGCCGAGCGAGGACGCCGAGCGCGGCAGCCAGGTCTGCCTGTCGCACGCGGAGATCGCCTACCCGGTGATCCAGGCACTGATCGCGCGCGGCGTCATCGGCGACTTCCGCGCCCCCGACATCCTGCGCTTCGGCTTCACGCCGCTGACGCTGCGTTACGTCGACGCCTGGGACGCCGCCGAGCAACTGCGCCAGGTGCTGGCCAGCGGCGAATGGCGGCACCCCGAGTTCAATCAACGGCATGCGGTGACCTGAAGTGGCGGCAGGCCCCATCGACCACCACGGCGCCCGGCTCGACTTCAGCGCCGACATGAGCTACGGCGACTACCTGCACCTGGACGCGGTGCTGAACGCCCAGCACCCGCTGAGCCCCGACCACAACGAGATGCTGTTCATCGTGCAGCACCAGACCAGCGAGTTGTGGATGAAGCTGATGCTGCACGAGCTGCGGGCGGCCATCGCCGCCGTCGCGGCCGACCGCCTGGCGCCGGCCTTCAAGATGCTGGCGCGGGTGTCAAGGATCATGGAGCAGCTGGTGCATGCCTGGGACGTGCTGGCGACGATGACGCCGCCCGAGTACAGCGCGATCCGGCCGTACCTCGCCCACAGCAGCGGCTTCCAGAGCTGGCAATACCGCTGCATCGAATTCAGCCTGGGCAACAAGAACGCCGCCATGCTCAAGCCGCACGCGCACCGGCCCGACCTGCTGGCGCAGGTGGAGGCGGCCTGGCGCGCACCGTCGCTCTACGACGAGGCGCTGCGCCTGCTGGCGCGCCGCGGCCTGCCGGTGCCTGCGGCAAACACCGAGCGTGACTGGACGCAGCCCCACCAGGCCAGCGACGAGGTCGAGGCCGCCTGGCTCACCGTCTACCGCGCGCCGGAGACCCATTGGGACCTGTACCAGCTGGGCGAGGAACTCACCGACCTCGAGGACACGTTCCGCCTCTGGCGCTTCCGCCACGTGACGACGGTGGAGCGCGTGATCGGCTTCAAGCGCGGCACCGGCGGCACCAACGGCGTGGGCTACCTGCGCAAGATGCTCGACGTGGTGCTGTTTCCGGAGATCTGGAAGCTCAGGACCGACCTGTAAAACCCGACAGGCTCCAGCTACAGCAGCGCGTTCAGCGCGCGCTCGAACGTCGCCACCGTGCGCTCGACGTTCTTCAGCTTGTCCAGCCCGAACAGCCCGACGCGGAAGGTGCGGAAGTCCGCCGGCTCGTCGCAGGCCAGCGGCACGCCGCCGGCAGTCTGCAGGCCCTGCGCGGCGAAGGCCTGGGTGCTGGCGAAGTCGGCGCGGTCGGTGTAGCTCACCACCACGCCGGGTGACTGGAAACCCTCGGCGGCGACGCTGGGGATGCCCTTGGCGACGAGCAGTGCGCGCACACGGTCGCCGAGCTGCTGCTGCGCGGCGCGTGCGGCCTCGAAACCGAAGGCCGCGGTCTCCTGCATCACGTCGCGCAGCGCGGCCAGGCCGTCGGTGGGCAGCGTGGCGTGATACGCGATCGCGCCCTTCTCGTGAGTCTCCATGATCGAGAGCCACTTCTTCAAATCCATCGAGAAGCTGCTGCTCGTCGTGCCGTCGATGCGGGCCCGGGCCTGCTCGCCCAGCATCACGAGTCCGGCACAGGGCGTGCTGCTCCAGCCCTTCTGCGGCGCGCTCACCAGCACGTCGACGCCGGTGGCCGCCATGTCGACCCAGATAGCTCCCGAGGCCACGCAGTCGAGCACGAACAGGCCGCCATGCTCGTGCACCGCCGCGGCCACCGCACGGATGTAGTCGTGCGGCAGGATCATGCCGGCCGCGGTTTCGACATGCGGTGCGAACACGAGGTCGGGCCGGGTGCTGCGGATCGTCGCCACCACCTCGTCGATCGGCGCCGGCGCGAACGGTGCCTGCGGCCCGGGGCCGGTCATGCGCGCCTTCAGCACCGTCGTTTCGGACGGGATCGCACCCATCTCGAAGATCTGGCTCCAGCGGTAGCTGAACCAGCCGTTGCGGATCACCAGCACCTTCTTGCCATGCGCGAACTGGCGCGCCACCGCCTCCATGCCGAAGCTGCCGCTGCCCGGCACGACGATCGCCGAGCGCGCACCGTAGACCTGCTTGAGCGTCGCCGACACGTCGCGCATCACAACGCCGAATCGCTTGGACATGTGGTTGAGGGCGCGGTCGGTGTAGACGACCGAGTATTCGAGCAGGCCGTCGGGGTCGACGTCGGGAAGCAGTCCGGGCATGTGTGCCTCTGGGGGAGTGATGTGGATCCCGGGGAGCTTATCAGCCGGCGGGCATGCAGGCCCGCCGGCCTTCGGCAGGCGTGAAGCCGTGCGCAGGCACGGCGTCACGTCCAGCCTCAGCCAGCCGCGTCGTAGGCCGCGCGCAGCCACCCTGCCAAGGTGTCGTCCACCTCGTCGGCGCCGCCCAGGCGCACGGTGTACTGGCACATGCCCCCCGGCGGCATGGCTTTCAGTCGCGGGTGCGGCGGCAGGCTCCTGGCGTTGAGGCCGAGCTCGATGAGGTCCTTGGTCGCCGGCCCGAGCATCGCGAACTGCTTTCTGCGCCGCAGGCTGATGTAGGTCTTCTTGGGTGCCAGCTCGCATGGGCCCAGCGCGGCGACGGCCTGCATCACCGTGTCGTGCAAGGGCCGCAGGTGGGCCTTGGCGCCGCTGTAGATGGCATCCAGCGGGTCGCCCTGCGGTGCCGGCGGCGCGCCGGCCGGCGCACCTTCCAGCCCCGGCGGCAACTTGCCGACCAGCAGCGCCACGGTGTTGGCATCGCCATAACCGAGCTCGAACTGCTCCATCAGCCAGCTGCGTTTCTCGCCGACCTTGGCCAGGCCGGTGGCGGCGAGCGCAGCGTGCAGTTCGGGAATCGACTTGCCGGTCCTGGCCCGGATGTTGCGCAGCTGGGTCAGGACGGCGGCTTGCGGGTCGGCCATCGCGGGCCTCCGGTGGTGGTGGTGGTGGGGCCCGGTTGTTCCACAGCGCCCGCGCCTTGACCAGCCCGGTTTCCACCGCTGCAGGGCACCAGGCCGCAACCTAGAATCGTCGGCTTTCCCCGTGCCGCCGGAGCCGCAATGGACACCCGCACTTCACCGATCCGTTTGCGCATCGCCCAGTTGCGCGAGGCGCTGGCCCGCGAGGGCGTGTCTGCGCTGCTGGTGCCCTCGTCCGACCCCCACCTCAGCGAATACCTGCCCGGGCGCTGGCAGGGCCGTGAGTGGCTGTCGGGCTTCACGGGTTCGATGGCCACGCTGGTGGTGGCCGCCGACCACGCTGTGCTGTTTGCCGACAGCCGCTACTGGGTGCAGGCCGAGGCCGAGCTTGCCGGCACCGGCATCGAGCTCGTGAAGATTCCCACCGGCATCGCCACTGCGCACATCGACTGGCTGGCGCGCCAAGTGCCGCGTGGCGCGGTGGTGGCGGTGGACGGCCAGGTGCTCAGCCTGGCCGCGGCCGGCGCGCTGAAGACGGCGCTCGACGCCGCCGGCGTGTTGTTGCGCACCGAGCTCGACCTGCTCGACGCGATCTGGCCCGAGCGCCCTGGCTTGCCGGGCGCCGCTGTGTTCGAGCACACGGCGCCGCAGGCCGACACGACGCGCGCCAGCAAGCTCGCCGAAGTGCGCCGCGCGATGCACGCGCAGGGCGCGCAGTGGCACTTCGTGTCGACGCTCGACGATCTCGCGTGGCTGTTCAACCTGCGCGGCGCCGACGTCAACTTCAA
>JACZKT010000704.1 GCA_014859905.1 Rubrivivax sp. | reverse complement strand
CTCGCGTTCGGTGCGGGCGACGATCTGCTTGACCGCCAGGAAGCTGTCCGGGCTCACCGAGATGGAATCGATGCCGTGCTCGACGAGGAACCTGGCGAACTCCGGGTGGTCGCTCGGCGCCTGACCGCAGATGCCGGTGTGGGTGCCGCTCGCGTGTGCCTTGGCGAGCAGTTGCGCAATGGCCATCGTGACCGCCTCGTTGCGCTCGTCGAACAGCGCGCTGAGCACGGCGCTGTCGCGATCGACGCCGAGGACGAGTTGCGTGAGGTCGTTCGAGCCGATCGAAAAGCCGTCGAAGCGCTCCGCGAACTGCTCGGCCAGCAGCACGTTGGAGGGAATCTCGACCATCACGTAGACCTCCAGCCCGTGGCGGCCGCGCACCAGGTCGTTGGCAGCCAGCTCGCTCAGTACCTTGTCGGCCTCGTCCGGCGAGCGGCAGAACGGGATCATGATGACGATGTTCGTGAGACCGATTTCCTCGCGTGCCTTGCGCACGGCCCGGCACTCCAGCGCGAAACCTTCGCGATAGCCCTCGCTGTAGTAGCGGCTCGCGCCGCGCCACCCCAGCATCGGGTTCTCCTCCTTCGGCTCGAATGCCGCGCCGCCGATCAGCTCGGCATATTCGTTCGTCTTGAAGTCGCTCATGCGCACGATCACCGGATGCGGGTGGTGGGCAGCGGCGATGCGCGCCATGCCGCGCGCGAGGTTGTCGACGAAATACGCGGACTTGTCCTTGTAGCCCGCGGTCAGCGAGGCGATGTGCCGGCTGGCCTCGCGGTCCGCGAGCTTCCTGAAGCGGACCAACGCCATCGGGTGGATCCTGATGCGGTTGCCGATGATGAACTCCATGCGCGCCAGCCCCACGCCGTCGGCCGGCAGGCGCCACCAGCGGAACGCGGCCGCCGGATCCGCCAGGTTCAGCATCACGCGCGTGCGGGTCTTCGGGATCTCGGCGATGTCGATCTCGTGCGCCTCGAAGTCGAGGATGCCGTCGTAGACACGGCCCTCGGCGCCCTCGGCGCAGGAAACGGTGACCATGCTGCCGTTGGCCAGCCGCCGCGTCGCGTCGCCCGTGCCGACGATGGCCGTCAGGCCGAGTTCGCGGCTGACGATCGCCGCGTGGCTGGTGCGCCCGCCATGGTCGGTGACGATCGCCGACGCCTTCTTCATGATCGGCACCCAGTCCGGATCCGTCATCGCCGTCACCAGCACCGCGCCCGGCACGAAGCGGCCGATGTCGGCGGCGCTCTTGAGCCGGCACACCGGGCCCGCCGCGATCGAATCGCCGACCGCCTGGCCGGAGACGAGCTTGCGCCCCTTCTTCTTCAGCCGGTAGGTCTTGAGCGTGCCGGCCTCGCGGCGCGATTGCACGGTCTCCGGGCGCGCCTGCACGATGAAGAGCTCTCCCGTCTCGCCGTCCTTGGCCCATTCCATGTCCATCGGCTGGCCGTAATGCGCCTCGATCGTGCAGGCCCAGCGCGCGAGCTGGAGCACCTCGTCGTCCCCGAGCACGAAGCAAGCGCGCTCCTTCGCGCTCGTCTCGACGAGCTTCGAGCCGGCGCCGGCGCCGCTGGCGTAGATCATCTTCTTCGCCTTGGCGCCGAGCGATTTTTCGATGATCGGCTGCAGCGCGAGATCCGCCAGCAGCGGCTTGAAGACGAGATACTCGTCCGGCTCGACCATGCCCTGGACCACGGTCTCGCCGAGCCCCCAGGCGCAGTCGATCAGCACGCTGCCGGGGAATCCGCTCTCGGTGTCGATCGAGAACATGACGCCGGAACCCGCCTTGTCGGAGCGCACCATCTGCTGCACGCCCACGGACAACGCCACCTTCATGTGGTCGAAGCCGTTGTTTTCGCGATAGGCAATGGCGCGGTCGGTGAACAGCGAGGCGAAGCAGCGCTTGCAGGCCTCGAGCAGCGCCTTGTCGCCGCGGATGTTGAGGAAGCTCTCGAGCTGCCCCGCGAAGCTGGCTTCGGGCAGGTCTTCGGCCGTCGCACTGCTGCGCACCGCCACGCTGGCGACCTTGCCTGCGCCGCGCGTCGCCAGCTCGTGGTAGGCACGCAGGATCGCCTCGGCCAGCGGCGGCGCAAAGTCGGCCTCGAGCATCATCTTGCGCACCGCCTTGCCGATCGCGGCGAGGTTGCTCCTGTCCTTGCCGAGAGTGCCGAGTTTCGCGGCCAGGCGCCCGGCCAGCCGGTTGGTCTCGATGAAGCCCCAGTAGGCGGCGGCCGTCGTCGCGAATCCGCCCGGCACGCGGATGCCCGACTCCTGGAGCAGGCCGATCATCTCGCCGAGCGAGGCGTTCTTGCCGCCGACGCTGGCGGTGTCCGTGCGGCGCAGGTCCGGGAAGCTGCGCACGAGGGCTGTGTCCTTGGTCATGGACGGGTCTCCTTCGAGGCGGTTGCGGTGTGGGCTTGCGACGCCTGGTCGCGGTTCTCGTCGCGATCTCGCTCTTCGGGTTTGAGCAGGCGGAAGTGGCAGCTGTCGCCGGGCCCGAGCTCGCGGTAATGACCCCGGTAGGCGATCGTGATCGGAGCCGTCGTGAACGACCCGCTGCCGATGTGCAGCGCGTCGTGGTCGACGTCGAGGTCGAGCGTCTGACGGCGATAGTGCAGACGCACCTTGATCCGGCGCAGCTCGCGTGGCAGCGCCGGGTCGAGATGCAGGACGTTGGCGCGCATCTCGACACCGAGGTAGCAGCGCTGGATCAGATCGACGGTGCCGGCCATCGCGCCGACGTGTATCCCCTCCGGCGTGGTGCCGCCCTGGATGTCGGCGATGTCGCTGTCCAGCGCACGCTGGAAGTAGAACAGCATCAGCACGTCGGCCTGCTTGGAAACCTTGTAGCGGTTCGTCGTGTCGCCCTCGGCCTCGAGGATGCGGTCGAGGCGATGGATGTCGCCGTACTTTTCCTTGTAGCCCTTCCAGTCGAACTCCTCCAGCTCGTCGTAGCCGTCGAACTGGCAGATGATGCCCTCGGCGTTCAAGGGCACCCGCAGCTTGCGGGCGATCTCCTGCCAGCCGTCGACTTCGTCCGGGCTCAGCCCGATGCGCTCGCACAGCTGCGCGCGCCGCATCCTGGGCAGAAGGTCGATCACATCGCGTGCCCGCGTCAGGACCCAGGCCGCCATGACGTTCGTGTAGGCGTTGTTGTCGATGCCGCCGGCCGTATCCGGGTCGGCGCCCGGATAGGCGGTGTGGTACTCGTCCGGTCCCATGACCCCCTTGATCTCGTAGCGGTCCAGCGCCGCGTTGTGGCTCGCCGCACTGGCCCAGAAGCGCGCGATCTCGAGCAGCATCTCGGCGCCGTGCACGTTCAGGAACTCGTGGTCGTCGGACGCCTGGTGGTACTGCCAGACGTTGTAGGCGATCGCCGCGTTGATGTGGCGTTGCCGGTGCGTGTCGTCGGGCAGCCAGCGGCCCGATGCGGGATTCAGGTGCAGTCGTTGCGTCTCCTCCCGGCCGTCGCTGCCGCTCTGCCAGGGATACATGGCGCCCCGATAGCCGGCCTCCGACGCCGCCCGCCGCGCCTCGGGCAGGCGGCGGTGGCGATAGCGCAGCAGCGCGCGGGTCAGCATCGGCACGCGCAGGGTCAGGAACGGAAAGATGAACAGCTCGTCCCAGAAGATGTGTCCGCGGTAGGCCTCGCCGTGCCACCCGCGTGCCGGGATGCCGGTGTCCAGATCGATCGTGTGTTCGGAGGCGGTCTGCAGCAGGTGGAATATGTGGATGCGCAGCTTGAGCTCGGTCTGTGGCGCGGCATGGCCTTCGATCTGGATGTCGCAGACCTCCCACAGCTGCCTCCAGGCGAGCTCGTGCGCGGCGAGCAGTTCGTCGAAGCGGCCGGCGTGGCCGAGCGTGCGCAGCGCCGCCAACCCGGGCTCGGAGATCGCCGGCTCGCGTGACGAGTGCAGGGCGACGACTTTCTCCACCACGATCGCCGTCTTCTCCTGCACGGCGCAGCGGATCTCCTGCGCGATCTGACCGTCGTGCACGCGCGTGTCCCGCTCGGTGTCGACTTCGGTGCCGTCGCGGTACAGCCGCGTGCGCGCCGCCTGGGCGATGGCGAGCAGCGACTGACTGGTGCGGCAGTGCAGGAAGATGGTGTCGGCGCCGCGGTGTTCCAGCTCGAGGACATCGAGGTGCCGGCTGGCCAGGTCCCGATAGCGGGCCACGCCGCTGTTGCTCACGCCGCCGTCCAGCGCCGAGCGCACCGTGAGCAGCCCTGACCAGTTCTCCGCCGCGAGTTCGACACTGAGTGCGGCCACATGCGGATCCGCCATGCTGACGATGCGCCGCTCGGTCCAGCGTGTCGTGCGGCCCTGGGCATCGCGCAGGCGCAGGTCGCGGCGCAGCACACCGCGCCGCAGGTCGAGTTCCTGGCGGAAGGAAAGCAGCTCCGCCTCGTCCAGCTGGAACCAGGCACCGTCGTCGATCCTGAACGTCAGCGGCAGCCAGTTCGGCAGGTTGACCAGATCCTCGTTCTCGACCTTGCGGCCGCCGATCTCGCTGGTCAGACGGTTGTAGCCGCCGGCAAGGTAGGTCCCGGGGTAGTGCACCTCGCCGGCAGGGCAGTCCGGGGTGGCGCCGCGGGTCGCGAAGCAGCCGTTGCCCAGCGTGCACAGGGCTTCGCGCAGACCCTCCTGGCGCGGCTCGTAGCCGTCGTAGACGAGCGACCAGGCTGCGGCGTCGCCAGGGGCAGCCTCGGGTGTCATGGTCGTGCTCCGTCTTTCGCGTCCAGGTCGGCGGCGATCGCGGCCAGCGTCTCGAGCAGGCGCTTCACCTCCGGCGTGTCGGCCACCGTGTAGTCCGCGGCGCTCCGACGCGACTCGTCGTGCCGCACCGCGATGCACAAGCCACGTCCGGCGAGGACCTGAAACGCGTCCTCGTCGGTGAGGTCGTCACCGACGAACACCGGCACGACGTCGGGGCGGCGCAGGGCGATGCGCTCCAGGACCCAGAGCACGGCACGACCCTTGTTCCATTCGATGCCGGGCCGGATCTCGAACACCTTCTTGCCGTGACCCAGGTGCAGGCGCGGGTGCTCGGCAAGCAGCTCGTCCAGCATCGAGCGCAGCCCGCCGACGGCGCCTGGCGCCACCTGCCGATGGTGCACGGCGATCGAGAACTGCTTGCGCTCCACCGCGTGTCCCTCGACGCCGGCCAGCCGCTCTCGCAACTCGCGTTCCGCGTCGTCCAGTTCGGCCAGGAACTCGGCGCCCATTTGCAGGCGTTCGTCCGTGCCCTGCGGACCGGCGATCTCGAAGCCATGGCTGCCCGCGTACCAGACCGAGTCGAGATCGACCAGTTCCTGCAGTCGTCCGAGGTCGCGGCCGCTCACGATGACCACCGTGCAATGCCTGCCGAGCGCCGCCACGGCGGCGCGCATGTCCTCGGCGAGCAGGGCCTGGGTGTGGTCCTGCACGATCGGCGTCAGGGTGCCGTCGTAATCGAGGAACACCACCGGCGCCTTGCCCGACAGCGTGCGGCGGATCTCCTGCTCCTGGTCCCAGACCGACGGCAGATTGGCGAGCGTCTTGACGGTCAGGCCTGCAGCCGGGGCGAACCGGAGCTCGCTCAGGTCATGCACCACGAGTTGCGCGCCGGCCGCCTTCAGATCGTCGCCGAAGTCGCCGCGGGCGACCCCGATCACCAGGCCGAACCCGCCCTGCGCCCCGGCCTGGACGCCGGCGATCGCATCCTCGACCACCGCCGTGTGTGCGGGCGCAACGCCCAGCCGCCGGGCCGCCTCGAGCAGCATCGCCGGATCGGGTTTGCCGGGGAGATGCAGCTGTGCCAGGTCGCCGCCGTCGACTGTGGCATCGAACGATGCGGGCAAGCCGGCCTTGCGCAGCACCGCCGCGGCGTTGCGGCTGGCGGAGAAGACCGCGACCTTGATGCCGGCGGCGCGCAAGTCGTCGATCAAGGCGAGCGTTCCCGGATAGGACCGCACGGGGTTCTCTTCCAGCCAGGCGTTGAAGTACCGGTCCTTGCGGTTGCCGAGCCCGCACACCGTTTCACGGTCGGGGCCGTCGTCGGGACCGCCGTACGGCAGCTCGATGCCGCGCGCATCGAGAAAGCTCCTGACGCCGTCCAGGCGAGGCTTGCCGTCCACGTACCGGCGGTAGTCGTGCCGGGGGTCGAAAGGCCGAATCATCTCGCCGCAGCGCAGGGCGCGCTGCTCGAGGAATTCGTCGAACAGTCGCTGCCAGGCGGCGGCGTGCGCCTGCGCCGTGTCGGTGATCACGCCGTCCATGTCGAACAGCACGGCCTCCAGCGGCGCCGGCAAAGGGGCGGCAGGCCCGGGACGCGCACTCCTGCTCATTCCCTGTTCTCGGCCTGAGACGGTTTCTTGTCCGCTTCGGCGGTGCTGGCGCACGTTTCCCGGGCGCAGCCGTTCATGTCGTCCCCTTCTCCACGATCGATGCCGCGCGATGGGCGTCTTGTCCCGATGTCGGCGTGCGGTGCACCATCGGCTTCGCGATCTCGACCAGCAGGCGTGTCGTCAGGCCGACGCCGACGGAGTACAGGCAAGCCGCAGCGCCCGGTGCTTCGGTGCCGAACAACAGGATCATGTGCGGTACACACCTACGGTCGATGCGCCCGTCTGCGCTGGCTGCACAAGCTCGTCATCCGGGCTCGGGCCCACAGACCCGGTCTTCCCGACGCACCGTGCAGACCTTCAGAGGGGTCAGTATCCCGGTTGCGGCGTTTCCGAAATTGAGTTCGGTCAGTTGTTTCCAGCGCCGGATCGCCGGCGGATGGACCCAATGGGAGCCTCCGGGTCGATCAACCGCGCCTTGCACTTCGCATTTGAAACCGCCCTCCCTGAAGTGAACGATTGCCCGACGATACGACAGAGCAACGGTCCCGCTGGTGGGCCTGTGCGTCCGTGGGCGTTCCTCGAGGGCCGCAGGCGCCTCGACTCGTCTCACAGCCGCGCCCGGTGGGCCCACCCGCGCCGCCGCACTGCGGCAAGCCGCGGACCGTGAAGACTTGGGTACCCGGCTTGCGACGAGCCGTCCCGCCCGGATATCTGGCCGTACAGACTCAAGAGGGCATGACGATCGGCCGAAAAGAGACGATGAGGTTGAACGTCTTCGACGCGGGCAGCTCGTGGGCGCATCGGATCGTCCTGGCCCTGCTCTTCCTTCTCGCCGCCCTGGACGCCCACGCTGCCCATCGCCGGGAGGTGTTCGTCCTGCATTCCTACAGCCAGGAATACCCGTGGACCAAGCGCCAGCACGAGGGCTTCCTCGGCGGCCTGGCCAAGGATGCCGCCACCGCTTACGACGTCAGCGCCGAGTACCTGGACACCAAGCGCGTGCGCTACGACAAGGCCTACGCGAGGCTGATGGCCGATCATCTGGCGGCCAAGTACAGCGGCTACGCGCCGCGTGTGGTGTACGTGACCGACGACAACGCCCTGGTGTTCGCGCTCGACCACCTGAGCCGCATCTTCCCCTCGGCGCCGATCGTCTTTTCGGGCGTGAACGACTTCGACGTCAAGTCGCGCCTGGACCCGACGCGCGTGACCGGGGTCTTCGAACGCAAGGAGATCGCTCCCAACCTCGATCTGGCGCGGCTGATCGCCCCGGACGCCAGCGACATCGTGGTCGTCGGCGATGCCTCCGAGACCTACCTCGCCATCGAGCAGGAGGTGCGTGGCGAACTGGCCAGGCATGCGGGCATACGCGCCCGCTTCGTCGCCGATCGCAGCCTCGACAAGGTGCTGGACGGCCTGCGCGCGGGCCACGAGCGCTTCATCGTCCTGACCACGCTGGGTGCCCTGGTCGACGGTGCCGGGGCGCCGCTGATGCTGCAAGAGGGCATTTCCGCCATCGCTGCGCTGGGCCGGCACACGATCATCAGCATGGAGGATGTCTACCTGTTCGAAGGCGTGCTGGGCGGTTACGTCACCAGCGGTGTCGCGCAGGGCGAGGCCGCGGCCCGCCTCGTCGTGCGCCACTTCGCCGGCACGCCCATCAGCGCAATCGCACCGGTGGAGGAAAGCCCGAACGAGTACCTCGTCGACGCCCGTGAGCTGCAGCGTGCCGGACTGACGCTGCCGCCGGAGATCGCGTCCCGGGCGACGATCCTCCATCCGCTGCCCAGCATCTACCAGCGCCATCAACGCGAGATCGTGCTCACGCTCTACGCGCTGGGTGCCCTGTTCGCGCTGTCGCTGACGACCTCGCTGGTCGTGGTCATGCGCAAGAACCGCCAGATCGGCGCCAAGGCCGGCGCGCTGCGGCTGCAGGCCCTGCAAATGGTCGAGGTGCAGGACAGCCTGATGCGCGCACAACACATCGCCGCCATGGGCAATTGGGACTTGCACATCGCCGAGAACCGGCTCTTCTGGTCCGAGGAGACCTATCGCATCTTCGGCATCGACAGAGCCCAGTTCGCGGCCAGCCACGAGGCTTTCATGGACTGCGTTCATGTCGATGACCGGTCCGTCGTCGAGCAGGCGGTCAGCCGTGCGCGCGACGACGGCGAACCCTACGACATCACCCACCGCATCGTGCTGCCCGGCGGCGAGATCCGCTTCGTGCGCGAGAACGCCGAAGTCGTGCGCGACGCCGCCGGCGCTGCCGAGCGCATGATCGGCACCGTGATGGATGTCACCGAGCGCGAGCGCACCGTGCGTGCCCTGCGCGAGAGCGAGGAGACGCTGCGCAAGGTGATCGAGGGCCTGCCGGTGGTGCTGTGGATGATCGACGGCGAAGGCCGCGTCCTGCTTTCGGAAGGCAAGGGACTGCAGGCCATGGGCCTGAAACCCGGCCAGGTGGTCGGCCAGTCGCTGTTCGAGCTCTACGCCGGCCTGCCCGAGATCGTCGAGGACACGCGCCGTGTGCTCGCCGGCCAGGCCTTCGCCTGCACGCGCCAGATCGGCGAGATCGCATTCGAATTGCGCTACTCGCCGCTGCGCGACGATGCCGGCGAAGTCAAGGGGGCCATCGGCGTCGCCATCGACGTTACCGAGCGCAAGCAGTCCGAGGACCGGCTGGCCTTCCTCGCCAATTACGATCCGGTGACCGGGCTGCCCAACCGCTTCCTGTTCGGCGACCGGCTCACCCACGCGATGCACGCCGCGGACCGCCAACAGCACCGCGTCGCGCTGTTGTTCGTCGATCTCGACAACTTCAAGAACATCAACGACTCGCTCGGCCATGCGGCGGGCGACGAATTGCTCAAGCAGGTGGCGGGGCGCCTCGGTGAGGTCGTGAGGTCGACCGACACCGTCAGCCGGCTCGGCGGCGACGAGTTCACCGTGATCCTCGAAAACATCGCCCACGACGAGGAGGCGGTGCGCGTGGCGGCCCATATCCTGGAGCAGTCGGTGCGCCCCTATGCCATCGGGTCGAGGGAGGTCTATGTCACGGCCAGCGTCGGCATCGCGATCTATCCCCAGGACGGCGACAGCGTCGACCTGCTGTTGATGAACTCCGATGCTGCCATGTACCGCGCCAAGGAAAACGGGCGCAACGCTTTCGAGTTCTCCACCAAGGAGATCAACGCGCGCGCCCACGAGCGCATGGACCTGGGCAACGAGTTGCGTGGCGCGATGGCGCGGGGCGAGTTCTCGCTGCATTACCAGCCCAAGGTGGCCATCGCCGATGGCGCGGTGATCGGCTTCGAGGCGCTGCTGCGCTGGAACAACGCACGCCTCGGCTCGGTGCCGCCGGCGGTCTTCATTCCGATCCTGGAGGACATCGGGCTCATCGTCGAAGTCGGCGAGTGGGTGTTGCGCGAAGCCTGCCGTTGGGCGGCGGGTGTGGGCGTCGCGGCAGGGCAGGCCCCCGGCATCGCGGTCAACCTGTCGGCGCGCCAGTTCCGCCACCCGCATCTCGATCGCGTCGTGCAAGGCGCACTTGCCGCCAGCGGCCTGCCCGCCTGCCGGCTGGATCTGGAGATCACCGAGTCCAGCCTGTTGGACCTGGAGGCCAACCTGCAGACCATGGACCGCCTGAAGAGGCTGGGCGTGGGGCTGTCGATCGACGACTTCGGCACCGGCTACTCCTCGCTGTCCTATCTCAAGCGCTTCCCGGTGGACCGGCTGAAGATCGACGCCTCCTTCGTGCGCGACGTGGCGGTCGATCCGGACGATGCCGTGATCGTCATCGCCATCATCGGGCTGGCCCACCACCTGCAGCTTCGCGTCATCGCCGAGGGCGTGGAGACCCAGGAGCAGATGGCGTTCCTGCGCCGCCATGGCTGCGACGAGGCACAGGGCTATCTGCTCGCGCGGCCGATGCCGGGGGACGGGGCGCTGCAATGGCTGCACCTCCAGCGGCCGGGCCAGCCGGTCGAGCCTCCGCGGCGGCTGGTGGCCAACGAGGCGTAGACCGCCGCCACGACGCGGGTCGTCGCGGCCCCGAAGAACTCGGCCGCCGTGCGTCGCGGCGCCCACCCGCGCAGCTTGCCTGCCGCTCAGCGCAGCAGCGTCTGCTCGATGAAGGTGGCCAGCGCGGCGAAGTAGAAGTCGGCGTTCTCGCGCCGCGCGAAGCCGTGGCCTTCGTTGTCGGCCAGCAGGTACCACACGGGGGTGCCGCGGGCCTGCAGGCGGCGCACGATCTGCTCGCTCTCGGTCCACGGCACGCGCGGGTCGTTCTTGCCTTGCACCACGAACAAGGGCTTGCCGATGTTGTCGGCCAGGTTCAACGGTGAAATGCCCTGCAGGAAGGCGCGCATCGCGGGGTCGCGCTCGTCGCCGTACTCCACGCGCCGCAGGTCGCGGCGGTAGCTTTCGGTGTTCTCCAGGAAGCTGACGAAGTTGCTGATGCCGACCACGCTCACGGCGCCGGCGATGCGGTCGGCCAGGCGCACGCTGGCGGCCAGCGCCATGTAGCCGCCGTAGCTGCCGCCGCTGACGAGCACCCGCTTCGCGTCCAGGCGCGGCTGACTGGCGACCCAGTCGATGGCGCTGCCCATGTCCTTGACCGAGTCCTCGCGCAGACGGCCGTTGTCCAGCGCCAGGAAGGTCTTGCCGTAGCCGCTGGAGCCGCGCACGTTGGGTTCCAGCACCGCCACGCCGAGCTCCTGCACCAGGAAATTGAGCCGCCCTTGCCAGCCTTGCTTGGCCTGCGACTCCGGGCCGCCGTGCATCGCCATCAGCACCGGCCGCGGCCCGGCGTAGCGGGCCGGCGGCAAGGTCAGCACGCCGCTGATGGTGCGGCCATCGAAGGTCTGCCAGCGCACGATCTGCTGGTCGGGGATGCGCGCCAGGTCCAGCGCCGGGTCGGCCGTGGGGCGCGTCCAGGCCTGCACCGCGCCGCTCGCCATGTCCACGCTGTGCACCTGCGCCGGCCC
>JACZKT010000703.1 GCA_014859905.1 Rubrivivax sp. | reverse complement strand
CCCCCAGAACAGCCGCAATCAAGGCGCAAAGCGCAGCCGGGGTGGGGCCCCGGCGAGCATTTGCAACGCGGAGTGCGGCTGTTCTGGGGGCTTACCCGAAGGGCAGGGGTACCCAAGGGCCCTGCGCGGCGTTGCACCGCTGGCCCGCACGTCAGTGCGGGCGGCGCGCTGCGCCTTGCTCAGGGCCCTTGGCCACCCCTGCGCGGGTGCATGGGATGGCCTCTCAACCTCTGAGGCCTCAGCTGGATCCCGAAGCGGGTTCGGCCAACCTGAGGAGGGCCGCGCACCATGCGCGCCAGCGCACAGTGGCAACGGCTCGCCGAGGCGGAGCCGACCGACGAGCCCGCACATCGCGAGCTGATGCGCTGCGAGCTCGCGGCTGGCAACCGGCCGGCGCGCGTCCGTCGTGCTCGCGATGCCGCCGCCGTCGGGCGACTCGCTCCTGGCCCGTGCCCTGCTGCGCCTGGCGAACGGCAAGCAGTTGGAAGTGGTCGGCCTGGGCCCTCTGCCCGACGGCGCGGCCGCGCTGCGTTTCGCCGACCCGGCGATGGGCACGCTCAAGGCCGCCGGGTCGCAGCGGCGCTGGCGGGGAGGCGCTGGCGTTGCAGCGGCGTGGCGCTGCACGGTGATCCCGCAGCGGCGCTGGCCGCTCTGGAAGACGCCGAGGAGGCCGTGCACGGCTCACTCGAAGCCTGCCCCGGCTGCCGCATCGCCTTCGCCGTGCCGGCGGCCATTGCTGCCGCGCGCGCAGGCAGACTCGACCTCGCCGAACCTTACGATCCGGCCGTGGCCTACCTCGCGAACGTCGTGATGCGCCTGCCCGCATGGTATGCCGCGCTCGAGGAGGTACGGGCGCACATCGCGTGGCTGCGCGGCGACGGCGAAGGCGTCGCCGCGGGGCATTTCGCCACTGCGGCGCGCGGCTTGCGCGAGATCGGCCAGTCGTTCGACACGGCCTGCTGCGACGCGCTCGCCGCGGACGTTCGTTGACTGGCAGCCCCCCTGCACTCCTGCCCGTCGCCCCCCGTCGTGAACCCTTCAGGCGCCGACCTTCAGCGATTCGTCGAAGCCCAGGCGCCGGTCTATGCCGAGGTCTGCGCTGAACTGGCGGCAGGCAGGAAGACGAGCCACTGGATGTGGTTCATCTTCCCGCAGCTCAAGGGGCTCGGCCGCAGCGGCACGGCCCGGTACTACGGCATCGAGTCGAGGGACGAGGCCCTGGCGTATTGGCAGCACCCCGTGCTCGGCCCACGGCTGAAGCAATGTGCCCAGCTCGTCCTGAACACGGCCGCGAAGACGGCGTACGACATCTTCGGCACCCCGGACGAGCTGAAGTTGCGCTCCTGCATGACGCTCTTTGCCGACGTCGCAACCGGCGATGCGGTGTTCAACCAGGTCCTCGAGCGCTTCTGGCAGGGACAGCCCGATCAGAGAACGATGGCCTTGCTCCGCTAGCGGTCCTTCGGCGATGCGGATCGGGTGTCCGTGAAGTCGGGGCAACTTCACGACAATCCCCCCATGATCACCCCCTATCCCCACCTGCTGGCGCCGCTCGACCTCGGCTTCACCACGCTGCCCAACCGCGTGCTGATGGGCAGCATGCACACCGGCCTGGAAGACGGACGCAAGCACTTCCCGGCCATGGCGGCCTACTTCGCCGAGCGCGCGCGCGGCGGCGTCGGGCTGATCGTGACCGGCGGCTTCGCGCCCAACATCGAGGCCTGGGCCAAGCCTTTCGCGGGCACGCTGGCCACCTCAGGCGCGGCGCGCCGGCACCGGCAGGTGACCGACGCGGTGCACGCCGAGGGCGGCCGGATCGCGCTGCAGATCCTGCATACCGGGCGCTATGGCTACCAGCCGCTGTGCGTGGCGCCGTCGCGCATCCAGAGCCCGATCTCTCCCTTCACGCCGCGCGAGCTGTCGGCGCGCGGCATCGAGCGCCAGATCCGCGCTTTCGTGCGCTGCGCCAGGCTGGCCCGCGAGGCCGGCTACGACGGCGTCGAGGTGATGGGTAGCGAGGGTTACTTCATCAACCAGTTCCTCGTCACCCATACCAACCACCGCAGCGACGAATGGGGCGGCCCGTACGAGAACCGCATGCGGCTACCGGTGGAGATCGTGCAGCGCGTGCGCGAGGCGGTGGGGCCGGACTTCATCGTCATTTACCGGCTGTCGATGCTGGACCTGATCCCCGACGGCAGCTCCTGGCCCGAGGCGGTGCTGCTGGCCAAGGCCGTCGTGAAGGCCGGTGCGACGATCATCAACACCGGCATCGGCTGGCACGAGGCGCGCGTGCCGACGATTGCCACCAGCGTGCCGCGCGGCGCGTTCGCCTGGGTGACGAAGAAGATGCGCGACGAACTGCGCGCCGCCGGCATCACGACGCCGCTGGTCACCAGCAACCGCATCAACACGCCCGAGGTCGGCGAGCAGGTGCTGGCCGACGGCTGCGCCGACATGGTCTCGCTCGCCCGCCCGCTGCTGGCCGACGCCGCCTTCGTGGCCAAGGCACGCGCCGGCCGGGCCGACGACATCAACACCTGCATCGCCTGCAACCAGGCCTGCCTGGACCACACCTTCAAGAACCAGCTCGCCAGCTGCCTGGTGAACCCGCGTGCCGGGCAGGAGACGGCGCTGCGCATCGTGCCGGCCGTGCAGCGCCGTCGTTTTGCGGTGGTCGGCGCCGGCCCGGCCGGCCTGGCCGCGGCCACCACGCTGGCCGAACGCGGCCACGAGGTCGACCTGTACGAGGCCGCGCTGCAGATCGGCGGCCAGTTCAACATGGCCCGCCACGTGCCGGGCAAGGAGGAGTTCGCCGAGACGCTGCGCTACTTCCGGCGCCGGCTCGACGCCACCGGCGTGCGGCTGCACCTGAACACGCGCGCCGGCGCACAGGCGCTGATCGGGCAGCGCCACGACGCCGTCATCCTGGCCACCGGCGGCAGCGGCATGGTCAAGGCGGCCTACTCGAGCGGTAAGCCGGCCTTCGGCGTCGGCCCGGGCAACGTGCCCGTGCTGGTCGAGAAGACCGCCGATGGGGCCGACGCCGTCCGCAAGATCGTCACTGGCAAGTCGTTCGACTACGGCACGGTCTGCTCGAGCGAGCAGTCGCTGGTCACCTGCCAGGCGATGAAGGACGCCGTTCTGGGTGAGTTAAAGAAGAACAAGGCCTTCCTGTGCACCGAAGAGCAGGCCGCCGCGCTGGGCAAGCTTCTGGTCACCTCCGGCGGCGGAATCAACCCGCGTTGCGTGGGCCAATCGCCCACGCAACGCGGGTTGAT